>NZ_FNGR01000055.1:0-25873 GCF_900103045.1 Ensifer sp. YR511 | reverse complement strand
GAGAATATGGCCTGAGGACTGCGAGCGGAACGCATTTCGACCCGGATAGGGAGGGCATGGAAGGATTCGGCAATGCCCCCGCATCCGCGCGTCCCGATCCTGAGCGAAGCGAGAGGGCGCCGCTACAAACACAATCGGGCGTATCCTCTGTGGATGACCTGATCCGCAGCTTCGGCGCTCAGAGCGGCGGCCCGGGAGAATATGGCCGGAGGACTGCGGGCAGAACGCGTTTGGACCCGGATAGGGAGGGTAAGGAAGGCGTATATGGGACGCCGGTCGTACAGCAATCCTTTGCACAGCCGGGTGGAAGTCGGGTGCCTGCTCAAACTCAGCCTGCCCCCAGCCTCGAGCGGTTGCAGCTTCCGACCGCGGATCAGTTGATCCGCGGTCGCGACAATCAACGATCAACCTCGAGAGGGCTGAATCCGCGCGCGCGGAGCGGCACCCGGCAGGCGTAGCAAGGCATGGAGGAAAGGCGTTATGGCAATCCCCGAAGATGAACGATCCAGAGGATCCATTTCCCTGTTCAGATCGAAAAAAGCCGAAATGGGACGTGGGTCGGTTCCGTCGGCATCTCCTCAAGCGTCGGCGAAATATCCAGGCCGGCCCGGTGGCACGAATGAGCAGGAAAAACCGCCCACGAGACAGCCACGGCCAAGCAGATATGAATTGGACAGAGCTGAAGCGGAAAGAATCAGCCATGCCCGCCCCCAACTTGAACCGCGCTCCCGCGTCCGCATCCGGTAAACGAGCTATGCGAAGAGCAACGGCCCAATGAGACCAACCCCTGGCTATACGGCTTCCGCCGTCTGTGAGGAGACCGACCAAACATGATTCAAGACGGTAGGCAAAAATTGAACACCCTGCTGTTCGGCATTGCTTTTTCGCTGCCGGTCGGCCTGGTTTTTTCGAGTCTTTATATCACCCTCAAGCATGATCGAAGTGCCTCCGCCCTGGCCGAATTCGATATCTTCGCTGTCTGGTACGAGACACCTTTCTATCTCGGTTTTGTTACGGCCGACTTCTACACCTGCCTGTCTATCGTCGGCGGCACGGCGTTGCTGATGGCATTGATACTTTCCATCGTCTTGTTCAAGATGAAGCATTTCGGGACGGCCCGATGGGGCCGGTTCCAGGAAATGCGCCAGCAGGGCTACATCAAACCGTACCGCAAGGTCGCTGGGCCCATTTTCGGCAAAACCTCCGGCCCCCGCGGCTTCGGCCAGTATCTCACCAATGGCGAACAGCCGCATAGCCTCATTGTTGCACCCACTCGCGCCGGTAAGGGCGTCGGTATCGTCATTCCCACTCTTTTGACATTCAACGGGTCGGTGCTGGCACTCGACGTGAAGGGCGAATTGTTCGAGCTGACCTCTCGCGCCCGCAAGGCCAAGGGCGACCGGATCTTCAAGTTCGCGCCACTGGACAAGGACCGGCGGACCAGTTGCTACAATCCGGTTCTCGACATCGTTGCCATGCCGCCCGAACGTCGGTTCACCGAAGCCCGACGCATGGCGCACAACCTGATAGCCGCCAAGGGCAAGGGCGCTGAAGGCTTCATCGACGGCGCCCGGGATTTGTTCGTCGCCGGCGTCCTTGCCTGTATTGAGCGCGGCAATCCGACGATTGGTGCAGTCTATGACCTGTTCGCGGCACCAGGCGAAAAATACAAGCTGTTTGCCCAGCTCGCTGAGGAAAGCAAGATACCGGAAGTCACCCGCATCTTCGACAACATGGCTGGAAATGACACCAAGATCATCACCTCCTACACGTCGGTGCTCGGCGATGGCGGCCTCAATCTTTGGGCGGATCCTATGGTCAAGAGCGCCACGTCCCGTTCCGACTTCTCCATCTACGAACTGCGCCGCGATCCGACTTCGGTCTATCTGTGCGTCAGTCCGAACGACCTGGAGGTGATTGCGCCGCTGGTCCGGTTGTTTTTTCAGCAGGTAGTGTCGATCCTACAGCGCGAGATGCCGAAGAAAGACGAGATTTTCGAAGTGCTCTTCCTGCTCGACGAGTTCAAGCATCTGGGCCAGCTCGATGCCATCGAGACTGCGGTGACCACCATCGCCGGTTACAAGGGCCGGTTCATGTTCATCATCCAGAGCCTGTCAGCGCTGACAGGTGCTTACGAACAGGCCGGCAAGGAGAACTTCCTGTCCAACACCGGCGTACAGGTGTTCATGGCAACGGCGGACGACGAAACCCCGGAATACATCTCCAAGGCTATCGGCGAATACACATTCCGAAACAAAACCAAATCCTACAGCCAGAAAGAATTGTGGGATACGAATATCCAGGAGTCTAACCAGGGCGCACTGCTCATGCGGCCGGAACAGGTCCGCCTTCTCGACGATGATAAACAGATCGTCCTGATTAAGGGACAGCCCCCACTGCACATGCACAAGGTGAAATACTACGCCGACCGCAAACTGAAGCGCCTTTTCGAAGGCCAGAAAGGGGAGTTGCCCGAGCCAGATCCTATTCCTCTTATGACCGAACCATCGGAAATCGCCATGTGGAATCCGGAACCCGCGCACGAATCGCCAACAGCCCCCCTATCGCCGCAGTCCGCACCCAATGACGTGGAAATGGATGTTGAGACGGCTGACAATAGTGACGAAGACTATGCATATGACGCGGGTTTCGAGGACGAGGACAGAGGCGCTCCACGGCCGGCTTCGGTGATAGGTTCATTTCGGACACAAATGGGCTGGGAGGAAACCGAGAGGCTGCGGCAAGTGGCGGAGTTCGACCGCAAATTGCGAACGCAGGCGGCGCACGTCGATGAGAAATCCCTTGCCA
Source organism: Ensifer sp. YR511 (assembly GCF_900103045.1). Classification (NCBI taxonomy): domain Bacteria; kingdom Pseudomonadati; phylum Pseudomonadota; class Alphaproteobacteria; order Hyphomicrobiales; family Rhizobiaceae; genus Ensifer; species Ensifer sp. YR511. The sequence continues at coordinate 23,065 of NZ_FNGR01000055.1, read as the reverse complement.
CGGATGATCTTGATCCCGATGAAAATCCAAATGACTCGGCCCTTGTTGCGCAAAGAGAACTCCTGCAACGGATCAAAGATGTTCAGGCGCGCAACCGTGTCATTCGTGAGCTCGTGGAGTAATCCCGTCGGTGAGCCGGCAACCCGCGCCCGCAGATTTGCAACGTCGGAAAAGCAAATGAATTGGGGCGAGGCGAGCCCCGGAACGCAGCCTTTCCCAGCATATATCACGAATCTCTACTTTGGATTATTTAGCAGGAGACGAGATGATGACCAATTCCAGAGACGACAACGGAGAAGGCAGCAGCAGGAGAAACAGGGCGGAGCAGCCCTCGCACAATGACCGCCTAAGGTCCCTGCATGGTCCAGCCCGCCGCCCTGAAGCCCCGCCACCCAGTTACGCTGCGGCCACGTTGCCTGCCTATCCGGACCAGAGAGTGTATAACTTCAGAATGGGCGATGGAGACATGGCGCCGGCCAGAATGACACCGGAACAGGCCGCCAATCATTTGGAGAGTATGGGGTTTCAAGTCCGTTTGTCCGAAGCGGAGCGCCAAGCGTTCGGCAATCCTCTGCGCAGGAATGGGCAACTCACAAGCCTTCCACGCCTTCCAAACTATGAGCTGAAAGATATGAACGACGGCGCCACATTCGTTGCCAGGCCAATTGAAGAATACAGCGAGGCTGGGCGTTACGCAGGCCTTCCTCACATGCCGGAAAATGTGGAGCCCGAACAGGTGCCAACAATGGGTCTGGCGGTTCACCAGCGTGAGGGCGTAATCTTATCGGAAGCAGAGAGAGCAACGCTAGCGGCAACGGCAACAACGCTCGAACGACAGGCTGCCAAGGAGCTCGATTGGTTCAACGATAAACTAACGCCACGCCTTATGTCTGGGCTGGAGAGAATCGGGCAGATCTACCAGGGCGATCAGGACGCCCAGGCAGTAAAGTTTGGTGTGCTGTGGGCCAAGTTTGACGAATTCAGAAGCAGTTTCGAAAAATCTCTCCGAACCGACGAAGACAACAATCGTGAAAATGCGCCCGCCGGCCGTCGCGCCGCCCGAGAACAGGCAAGGGGCGGCGAACTGCCGCTGTCTTCGGACGCTCGCCGCGGTGTCATCGAGGAATTGGACGAAATGCTTGTTAGGCATTTTCCTGAAATCTACGCATCGGATCGGTCCAGGCCGCAGACGCCGGCGGTGGCTGTCGAGGCTGCAGACGAGGAGATGAACGTCGCGATTAACGACCGCTCGCGGGCGAGCACGGTCATTCCGGATAGTCAGGAAGAACCGGAGCAATTCGCGCAACCCAGGGAGATGCCCACTCCGCCCGCTCCCGATTTTCGGCCATTGGACGAAATCCTTGCGGAACGCTTTCCCGGGGCCTATGCACCGGATCGGTCCAGACTACAGACGCCGGCAGCCGGAAATGCGGAAGTCGAGGTGGTGGACCTTACGGCTGAAGAAAGCTCGCAGGAGGGAAGCCGCCGCCGCCCGGTTTTAAGGCAAGAGGGGCCGGACCCTTTCGCGGTCACCGACGCACAGCACGCTTTTCTCGCGCAATGGCCACACAATCGTCAGCCGACATTCGAGGAAATGGACAGGCTGATGTCTGAAGAGCGGCCGTCTGCACCAGCCAACACGGCCGACAATCGGGAACCCTCCAGCGAGCCGGAAACCGGACGGGGGCGTCCCCCCAAACGGACACGGGACGATGCCGTATCCGGTGACAACAGCCCAGGCGAAGGGCCTTCACGCCCCATGCAACGCCGCAGGCTTGTGCCGGGCGCATGGCCGTCTTCGTCGACCAACTCCGCCCACAATCGGCAACCCTCCAGCCAACAGGAAACCGGCGGGGCGCGTCCCCTCAAACGGACACGCGACGATGCCGCATCCGGTGACGACAGCCCAGGTGAGGGGGCTTCGCGCCCGATGCAACGCCGCAGGCCCATGTCTGATGCACGGACAGAGCCTGGCTCAGAGTCTTCTGAAGCCCGTCAGGGCGGCTCTGGAAGCGATGCGCATGTGCATGGACGCGACGGGGAAGACCGACGCACTGCCAGAGCGGAACCGGTAATCGAGGCTTCGGGGGAGAATCCTATTGATCCCGGGAGCAGCACGGCGAGGGCCTGGCGATTGGCGCGATCAGACGAGACATCGCGGCGCACTTTTGACGACGTCCGGCGGAGACGCGGCAATGGCAGCGATCGCAGCTGGTAAATCATGGCTGGTCACAAAAGACGAGGTGGAGTTTTCCGACTTTCCGGACGGTGAATTCCGCGATCGATCAGATCATGCAGGAAGCAGAAAGCCGAAAAGACGGGGTTGGATAGTCAAACCGCAACAAAGCACAGGCCAGAAATTGACAAGTCGTTAAGGATGGAACGCTGCCCATTCCCCCACAAAGCTCGATACACGCTCACGTGAAAGCGGTCGCCATAAACTTGTTTGCCGCGTGGTCCCACGCGTATTTTTCTACTGTTACATTTCAAGATTTATAATTTATGTCGAAATTTGTTTAGGAGATATTACACATGTGTGGAACTTTTCTATGTTTCTTGGCCGCATTGCTGGCCTTTGAATCCGGCTGGGATCGTGAACGCTACAACGCTGGCGTCATTCAAAACTCGCAATTGACCGAATGGGCCCGCGGGCCGGTCGAATCTCACTATCCGGGTTATACAAGCTGGTCTCAGCTCACCGATGAGGAATGGGAGGCAATGTCCTATCGCTCGATGAACTCACTCGGTTTTGTCGGCTATCAGTTCGGCGAGGCGCTGCTCATCGATCTTGGCTACTACAAGGACAATATCTACTACGGTGCTGGCGCCGCCACCAATACATGGGACGGGACCTGGACCGGCAAGAACGGCGTCAACTCCCTGGAGGACTTCCTGATGAAGGAAGCGCAAACCATCGCCATCCAGGAAGCGTTCGGCTATAACCTGCAGATCCTTCAAAATCAGCTTGGCGTCTACGGCAAGTCGCTGAACGACTTCGTCGGCCAGACGCGCACCTATGTGCAAAACGGCGAACAGGTGACGGTCGACTTGACCTTGACCGGGATTCTGGCGGCGAGCCATTTGCGGGGCGCCTGGGGCACAGCCGCACTGTTGCTGGACAATGCGGTCAGCGCCGATGAAAACGGCACGTCGATTCTCAGGTATATCGAGCAATTTGGTGGGTACGAGTCGCCTACCGTCGAGACTCTGATTGGCCTTCACAAGGGACGGGTCATTGGCGACGAAGGCCTCGGTTCACTGCTGCTTGCGCGTGATGACGAAAACGACGGAACGCTGGACGCAGACAACCCGCCGACAATCCCTGACATCGTCGACCCCATCGACACCTCCAACGAGGTGAAGCCCGAGGGCGATGGTAAGACGATCCAGATCACCTATAGCTGGGGCGAGATGACGACGGTTGAGGACTTCGACCCCTCTAAAGATCTGCTGAATTTCGGCAGCCTGCCGGGCGCAGATGTACTGATCGAGGAAGTCGGACCTGACCTGCGTATCACGGTAAAGAACAACGGCGGTAGCGGCTATTTGCTCAAAGGCGTGCAGGCAGAGGATCTGTCGGCTGCCAACCTGACCGCGCCCGATTGGAACCCCGTTGTCACGCAGAGCGGAGGCATTGCCGACCAGTTACGGGCGCTCGGGGCTGCCGGCTGATTCCAGAGATACCGCACAACGCGTCCCGGTCCTGGCGACGTCACAGCGGTTTGCGTTCATCGATTGAGCGCCACTCGCCGGCCAGCCAGGCTTCCTCGCCCGGTATATACTGCTGTCCTTTGTCGAGGACACGTTGCGGATTGCCATCTGCAATTCGCAAACGACGTGGTGTCTTCTTGCGCGACGTTATCGGTCCAGCACTGGCTCTTCATGAGAGTCTATGCGCACAGCTGTCAACGCTGACGAAGCAAGTAGAGAGGACACCGCACAGGCAAACACCATATGCCGCCGGCTTATGACCATGCCCGGGGTCGGACCCATCGTCGCCTCGTCCTAAATGACTGCGATTGATGATCCTATGCGGTTTGGTAGCGCTAGCGACGTCGGCGCTTACTTCGGCCTGACGCCACGACAATATCAATCCGGCGACGTCGATATTTGCGGAAACGTCTCGAGGCTCGTATTCCGGTGATGCCGGACGGCTATTCCAATCTGAAGCCGGACAGGTCCGGATGTTAATCGGAACGCCGTCCGGCTAATTCCTGGAATCCGCATCGAGGCGAACGCGCGAGCGCGCTTTCTGCCAGGCTACCGGAGGCACGTTCTCCTGTGGTGGCATCAATGTGGCGCAGCGAACGGCATGGCTATAGATGTTCTCATAAAAGTGATTCTTCAGAATATTGGGAAGTTACGGAAGATTGCGAAGTATATGGTGATTATCGTATTGTAATGGCTATAAATATATTGTATTTTTTGGCCACTGTGCCATAATTTTGCCACAAACAATCAACTATATATTAATGCATATTATGACGTGATCTTATTATATTTTTTTTGAAAGCCATTTATATGTATTATATTGGTAAGGCGCGCGCAAAGTGTAGCAGTGTATTTATTCCAGCGGTCTGTGTTTCGGCCGCCGCCGCCTTTCTGGCCGGGCAGGTACAAGACGTCCGGGCAGGTGTATTTGAACAAACATGTAATGGAAAAGTTATTGCCATTGGGAGCGGCACGCTGCTTGGCGTGCCGCTTCACCAGCAAACACAATCCTCTGAAAACGGCCAACGGGCCGTTTTAAGCTCGGTTATAGAATTCGGTCTGCCGTCTGCGACAGACACATCAGACGTTTCGGCCGGCGCGACCCTGGCAGCAGATGCCGCCCCTCCCTCTATCTGCGCCGATCCGCCGGTCGAGACGACCAGCCTGAACTCCGCGGCGCTAAGGGCCATGCGGCTTACCGAAAGCAAATTGTCGCTTCCTGCGCCGCTAAAGCTTTCTCAGACGTTTTCCAGCCATCAGGTGGAAATGCGTGAGCTGACGGCTGAAGTCGGGCTCCGCTTTGCGGGTGCGCCGGGTGTACGCAAGGCCAAACTTGATACGCCGACTTTCACAAAGCTGTTCACCACGCTCGTGCACCGCGAGAGCAATTTCAAGCCGCGGGCGGTCTCGCCCGCGGGCGCCCGGGGATTAGGGCAATTGATGCCGCTCACCGCACGGGATCTCGGGGTGAAGGATTCGTTCTCGCCGGATGAGAACCTCGTTGGAGCGGCAACATATCTCACCGAGATGCTGGACAGGTTCGAGTCTCCCGAACTCGCGCTAGCAGCCTACAATGCCGGTCCCGCCGCCGTCGAGAAGTATCGCGGGATACCGCCTTATCGAGAAACCCGGCAATACGTCGCCGACATCTTTCATGAGGTCCTGCGCGAACCCTACCCGACCTATGTCACCGCTCGCATGAAGCAGCACGCCCTTCGGCTTGACCCAGATATCCAACTCGCCTCTTTAACGGCAGAATCCCGTACCGCACCTGCCAACAAAGATCCATTTGCGACCCTCCTGACCGGGACGCCTCAAGTCACGCAGGATGGCGCTAGGCTTGAGCTTACTGCCTTCACGAGCACCACGGAAGCCTCGACCGCGCCGAGCGCCCCATCTAAGGTGGCACAGAGATCCGAAGTTTTGCCCACGCCAGATCCGGAGCCGAGGCCGGAAATGGGGAGGACTTCGGCTTCGGAGACTGGAGGCGCGGCCATCCGAGCGACCCCTCTGCCGCCTGATCTGACAACGCTCCCGGAACCGCGCGAGTTCACGGGCGAATTGTCAAAAGCGCAGCTGGCTATTCGTGATCTAGCCACTGATATAGCCCTTCTCCATTCAAAAGCGCCGGGCGTTGAAAACTCGGGTTTGAGTGAGGAGGCATTTGCGACGCTGTTTGTGGCCTTGATTCGGCGGGAGAGCAGTTTCAATAGCCGAGCCGTTTCGCGAGATGGCGCAAAGGGACTCGGGCAACTGAAGCCGGCAACGATTCGCGAAATGGGCGTTAAGAATCCGTTTTCTGCCAAGGAAAATCTCGAGGGATCGGTGAAGTATTTCACTGGCCTGCTCGATGAGTTCAGCTCGCCTGTGCTTGCCCTCGCCGGTTACAATGCCGGGCGGACAGCTGTGCGGGAAAAAGGCGGAATTCCGGACGACCGCAAAACCCGACAATTCATCGCGGATGTTCTCCATGACATCAAAAGCGATCCGAGACCTGAATTCGTCGTTGTGCGACTGAACAAGTGGTCGGCTGCGCTTGTTGTGTCTTCTGAGGAAGCTGCAAAGCTGAACACAGTCAGCGAACTGGCACGACAGGGCCTAGTCAAGTCGGAACCCAAGCAGTCGTCCAGACCGCACAGTGCGGAACAGCAAATTGAACGACCCGTCTTCGCGGCGGCAATCAATCCGGTTGCACTTTCGGGTGGGCCCACGAACGGGATGACGCGCGGCCGATTCATTGCCTCGCTGAGTGTTGCTTTTGTAATCACGGGATTATGCATCGCGGTCGCCGGCACATCGGCGGGCGACCAGAGCAAGACGTCCGGCTGGAAAAGATTATTGCGTTGGAGCAGGTGCCGAAGCCGGTCCAATAAGATCGACGGCGCGTGCGAGCTCGGTGGTGCTGTGCCCGTCGTGGTGCAGGCATCCTCGAAAGAGCAAGCATGCATGTCGCCTGCCATCGCCAGCCAAATTCCAAAGAAAACACTTCATAGTCGATTTGTGTAGGCATACTATTGACTGCAATAAACGAATTTACAGATAATGATTGAATCATTTCGTATAGTATTTTTTATGATTAATGATATTATTGAGGGTAATTAATATGTATATATTTAGACGAGAAGTGAAATATTCCAGAGTGTTTCGTATTGCTGGTGCTGCGGCAGTAATGACATTACTGTTGGCCAGTCCGAGCGCAGCCCAGGATTTTTCTGGGGTGACGTCTTTTCTGCAAGAAATTGTGGACGCTATCACCGGCCCGATCGGGATTGCCGTTTCGGCTCTTGCAATCATGGCGGTGGGGTTCTCCTTCATGACTGGTCGCATGGACTGGACGTTCGCAGTGTCAATCGTCATCGGAATTGCCATCGTCTTTGGCGCCGCGACCTTCGTTCAGGGTATTACTGCGACCTAACACAGGCATACGGCAGGTGGTCTGCAGCCGCCATTCGTTTGGGTTGCAGACCCCGACCGATCCGCGGAGCCCGGACCTTCGTTGAGCATCTTTTGCTCCAACGCCGGGCAAACCGTCGGCGAGGAGAGCGGAGAAAGGCTCTCGCTATTTAGAAATCCGATCAGTCTCTAAATCGGGCCGTTTCTCGATCAAAGGACGCTGATCTAAAGGGAGTGAAGACCATTCAATCCACAACGCTCTTTATTGGCCTCACGCGAGAGGTTGCTTTTGCTGGTCTGCCGATCATGTATTTGGTTGTGCTGATCTGTACCGTGATGCTTGGCTTCATCGCCACTGGATCGTTTATCTATTTCGTCGTGATGAGCGGTGCCGGTTATACGGCACTGCGCGGCCTTGCCGCCTACGATCCGAAAATCATCGATGTGTTCATCGCCACGGTCAAGAACACTCGGATAAGCCCGGCTCTCCTCAAGGGCGAAGGGGTGGTGTACCGTGCTTGAAGCGCCACTCACGCGGGCGACGCGCAGCGTCAAAGACAAACACATCGACAAGAGTGAACTCCTTGTCAGCGGTCTGCCCTATCTCAGCATCATAGACAACGGCACTATCATGCTACGCGATGGCGATCTGATGGCGTCCTTTGCAGTCGAGGGCATCAACGCCGACACGATTGACAATCGACGGACCATGGAACTGTGCGACGCCTTTTCGCGGTTCATTGCCCAGCAGCGAGGCGATGTTGCATATTATGTACACCGGATCTCGGTCGAGACCAGGCCGATAATCAAGCCGGTTGACGGTCACCCGTTTAACGAGGAGATCGACCGCCGCTGGCAGGACTATCTCCAGACGATTGGGCTGCGAGACAGGATCACGGTTGTTACGATGGTGATGCGTCCGCCGAAGCGGATCGCAAAGCTCCTGGGCATGCTTGGTGGCAAGGAGGATTACGGTCGGGCGGAAGTGGCTGTCCGGGCCGTGCGCCTCGACCAGATGATCAATACCTGCATGGTGGGCGTCAGCGAAGCGAAACCACGTCGCCTGACGGTCTCCGATGGCGAGTGGCTAAGTCTGTTGCGCACCCTCATCGACGGATCCAGCGGGCGGCTGATCCCCGGTTCCAAATTCATTCCCCTTGCGGATCTGATGGCAAACTCCACCATGACGTTCCGAGGCAAGGTGTTTGAATGCGATAGTCCCGATCCGAACCGAAAACGCTACGGTACGATCGTTTCCGTTAAGGATTATCCAACCGAGACCTATCCCGGCATTTTTGACCGACTGAACCTTCCCTACGACACGGTTGTTACGCAGAGCTTCACGCCGATCGATAATATTGCCGCCCAGAGCAAGATCGCCCGTGTGCGCAAGCAAATGAAGGCGGCCGAGGATGCCGCCATCTCCCTGATGGCCCAATTGGAGGAGGCCGAGGACGACGTGGCGTCCGGACGTGTGGTTTTTGGCGATCACCATTGCAGCATCGCCCTCTTTTGCGAAAGCCTAGCTGAGCTTGAAGAGGCCATGGCATATGTGACCCGCGCTATGCAGGATGCCGGCGCCGGTATCGTTCGTGAGAATTTTTCAGCCAGGGCCGTCTACTTCGCGCAGCATCCAGGCAACTTCACTTATCGCACGCGCCCAGCGATGATCTCGTCGCAGAACTTTGCCGGATTGTGTGCCATGCATGGTCTATCCAAGGGCAACCCTCCGGAAAAATGCCCCTGGGGCGACTGCATAACGATTTTTCCGACAGCGCGCGGAGAGACCTTCCGGTTCAATTTTCATCTGGCTGGCAAGCTCGGCCAGCGCACCGTGGGGCATTCCCTTGTTCTCGGCCAGACCGGTTCGGGTAAAACGCTCGGCACGGCATTTCTTCTCAGCCAGGCGCAACGGCTCGGCGCCCGCATCATTGTCTTTGACAAAGACAACGGTTTTGAAATGGCCATTCGCGCCATGGGTGGCCGGTATTCCTCCGTACGCATGGGCCAGGAAACCGGGTTCAATCCGATGCGTGCGGAAGCCGACAATCGTGGCGCTGCGTGGCTTGCCGACTGGTTGACGGCGCTTGCCGACAGCGAAGGAAACCAACTCAGCCCCGTCCAGATGCAGGCGCTTAACGATGCGGTGCAGGCCAATACATCAGCTGATCCACGTTTGCAGAATTTCGAGCAATTCCGCAGTCAGCTCCGGGCAACCGATGATGACGGCGACCTCTACAACCGTCTGGGCCGCTGGGACGAAACTGGTCAGTTTGGCTGGCTGTTCGGTGGCAAGACGGGCGACCCGCTTGCCTTCGACAGCGGAATCACCGCATTCGACCTGACCGAAATATTCGACAACGATACCGTGCGCACCGCATGGCTCAGTTACGTTTTCCGCCGCATCGAACGCCTTGTCGAGGATGAAAATCCCACCCTTCTCGTGCTTGATGAGGCCTGGAAGCTGCTGGACGATCCTTACTTTCAACAGCGGTTGAAGGACTGGATGCTGACGATGCGTAAGAAGAACGTCGCGGTCGTTCTCCTGACCCAGCGTGTCTCGCATCTGACGAACAGCGCCGCCGGCGATGCGATCCTGGAAAGTGCTGTCACCCGGCTCGTCTATCCCAGTTCCTACAACACGGAGGCAGAACTTGAGCCGCTGAACCTTACCCCAACGGAGAGCGCCTTCCTGCAGACCAGCAACGTAGACAATCACCTGGTTCTTCTGAAATCGGGCTCGGACAGCGTTGTGCTTGATTTTGCGCTGGGTGCGCTCGGCAAGGGTGTGGACATTCTGGGCGGCGGACGGGGCGAAAAAGCTCCTGCCGGTTGGCGAAACCGGCCCGATTTTCAGATGGAGATGTTGCGATGAGATTGATTCTGTTTGCGCTCGCACTGGGCGTCCTGAGCGGGTGCCAGAGTGTTCCGAATGAACGCAAAAACAATTGCGTATGCAACTGGGAAGTTTTGCAAGCGCAGGAAGGAACCGTCGTATGAAATCTCTTTTCAAGCCTCTTTTGATGTCGACGGTGCTTGCTTTCGCCCCGGTCGGGCCGTTGCTCACCGCAGCCCAAGCGCAGAGCACCTCGATCACACCAATTCCCTTGCCGGGAATTGGGGCTATTCCAGACGCATCTTCCAGTGAACAGGAAACCCACGACGAAAATAGCATCGAGCAACTTATGAACATGGTTGAGATCTCACGTCTGATTGGCGGCGGTATTGCTCAATTGTTCAGTTCGTCACAGTCGATGACCAGTCTGCTTGGGCTTGTTCGCGACACGAACGCAGCACAACTGACGGCGATCACGGGTACGAAGACGATTCCATTGGCAAATGGCCCGGACGAAGTGTCAGCGCGGGAAGCGGGAACAACGATCCGAGAAATGGCGATCGAGGGCCTGGCAGGCAGCGTTGCAAATCCACCTGATATCTCCAGCACGTTTGCAAACCTTGTCGCGACATATGAACTGGATAAGGTTTTCGCCTTTAAGGACGGAAAACGACTCAACGAAGTTACCATGGCCCATATGGCCTCCTATGGTGCCGTTGCGGCGGCAACCGGGGAAAGAGCCTATAAGCGGGCCAATGAAAGCATGGGCCGGCTCGATGGTTACATTACCGCGCTCGGCGCCAGCCGCGACCTGAAAACCTCTCTGGACATCAATACGAGGGTGAGCATCGAGCTCACGCAACAGGTCAACGAATTGCTCCGAAGCCAATCTGCACTGACGACAATTGCCGGCATGCACTATGTGGCCACATTAAGTGGTCGAACCGATATAGCAGACAATTTAAATTTTAAGCGCCTCTTTATGCCGAGAGATTAACCACAAACATTTCTGAGGTTTGAGCGAGGTTGCCATGGATTTAGATGACGTCCTGGACGTGCATGTAGTGGGTTGGGTCCATGATCTCATGGTGTCACTACTTCTGCCATATCTGGAGAACCTATTTGACTATGTTGCCTATCCTATGGGGATAGTGTTGAAGACAGTAGCTTTGGTCGCGGTTCTGTTCATCGCAGTGAACCAGGTGTTGCAATTCAAACATGTCAATTTTTCGGAATACCTGTTGTGGGGCATCAGGTATATTCTCATCGCATCCTTTGCGTTCGTGTGGGGGAATTTCGAAGCCATTTATCGTGTCATCACGGAAACGCCCCATGACTATGGCGCTCTGATGACGCAATCGGTTCTCGTCAACTATGCGGTCCACCGCAAAGATATGTTGGATCCAACGAGAATTAACGACGCGTATGATGCGCTCGACGCCATAGGCGGGACCTTGTTCTGGATGGCCGAAGATTTTTTCGCTGACACGGCCTGGAATGATCTTCCAATGTCTATCAAAAATATCGGTCTGGGTATTCTCTTTGGAATTATCGGGGCGATCTGGATTGCGGTTTGTGCCATTATTACATTGATAGCTGATATAGGTCTCATTATGGCTCTCGGTCTGGCGCCTTTGGCGATTTGTATGCTGATGATGGAGCAGACCAAACAGTATTTCGAAGCATGGTCGCGGTTCGTTCTAAGTTTCCTTATAATTCCGCTACTTCTTGCTGCATTGTCCAGTATTTTGCTTTACGCTGCTTGCGAAATACTTCTGGTGACAAAGGCGGGTAGCGAGGCTAAGGAAACATACCTTATATTCGCGGTAATTGTCATTGCTTCATTTGTGTTGCTTTGGCGACTTCCGGAAATGGGGCAAGCAATATCAGGATCGGCGATTGGCGCTGCCGGAACAAGCCTTGCCCGCTCAATTCCAGGGCGCGGAAGGTCCGCGGCCAGCACGGTCCGCTCGGTTGGCAGACGCGTTCGCGACGGGGCCCAGGTGGCGAACGCGGCCAACAAGGCAGGCGCTTCTCCGGGAAGGATCCTATGGGCCACCATCAGCGGAATGCGGCAAAGTGCTATTGCCCGACAGAACCGTAGAGACGACCGTCTAGCCGGACGCACCAAGGGGTCGGCAGGAAATGACTCAGGCAAGGCGCCGCGGCGCAAAAATAGCCGAGGATATAACATGGATGATTATAACGGATAAGCTTTCGGTTCTCCGCAAATAAATTGGTCTAGAATTTTTAATTCTCTGTTTTCAAGCAAATTCCGATTGGATAATCTATGGGAATCCGAGAAACGAAACACGCATTTGAAGATGAAGTATTCTTCACCTTGCAGCAGCAGCGCAATAATTGGGCGAGAATTGCCATTGGCTGTGTCGCGATCGCCTTGTTTTGCCTCGCCTGCCTCGTCGTGATTCTGCCTCTCAATGAGACGAAACCCTTTGTGATTATGGTCGACAAAACGACGGGCGAGGCGGAGAAGATCGTCCAGGTGCGGCCGGCCTCGCTGGATCAGCAGGACGCGGTACTCCAGGCTGAGCTGGTCTCTTACGTGGTTGATAGAGAAACCTACGATGCGTCAGACAACCGCACGCGCATTCCCGATGTGATGGCGCGCTCGTCCGAGAACGCGGCACAGACCCTGGCGGAGACATGGAAGTCGAGTGCGACACAGTATCCGCCAAATGTCTATGGCAGTGACGTGCGTGTCCGGGTTGTCGTGAAGTCGATTTCCCTTGCGCCGTCTGCGAAACGTGGCGAAGCGAGGCTCGCGCGCGTGCGTCTCACCAAATATCGCGAGGAGAAGGGCCGGCAGACGGCGCAACGGACCTTTGTGGCGACCGTCGGCTACGAGTTCGCTCCCAAGGAGGATGCCACTTTGGAGATGGTCTGGAAGAACCCGCTGGGCTTCAGCGTTTTGAGCTACCGGATAGATGCGGAGACCGCCGAATAAAAAGTCGTATTAGAAAGTTGGTTTTGCCATGAAGAATAGATTATTTTTACCAATACTTTGTTTCTTGAGTTTCTCCCAACCTGTTATCGCCGAGCAAGCGCCCGTGGGGTTTAAAGCAGATATTCGTATCAAGCGATATGTTTATGATGAGAACAACGTCTATAAGCTTAATCTATATTTGAAATCCGTGACCGCATTGCAGTTTGCAGAAGGTGAGAACGTCGAATCCATCTTGATTGGTGACAGTGCCTCCTGGGAGGTGGTCAAGTTGAAGATGGGCAACGTCATCAGCCTGAAGCCGATCATCGATGAGGCTCTCACCAACATGACGATCTACACGGACAGGCGCGTCTATACGTTCGAGTTGATCTCGGCGGGTGAGATCAAGGCCGGGATGAAGGCCGGCTCCGACCAGGCCTTCCGAACAGTGTTTTCCTATCCCGAGGAGTTCACCGCGGTCGACAAGAGCCTCGTCAAAGGCGGGCCGGTGAACCAGAATTATATGGTGTCGGGGCAGACACCTTTCCGGCCGGTCGCTGTTCACGACAATACCCTGCAAACGACATTCTTCCTGCCCAAGGGATCGCTCAGGCCTGCAATCTTCAAGGTCGGGGATGATCGGCAGGAAAAGCTGGTCAATTCCCGGACAGATGGAGATCGGATCATTGTCGACGGCACCAGTGACTTTTGGGTTCTGCGTATAGGCAACGAGATGGTCTGTGTCGGCCGGGCGAGCGCCATACAGACGGCCGAGGTGGACAGAAAAGGAGCCAGCCATGTTAAGTGAGATGACTCCCATGCCGTCCAGCGGTACTTGGATGCCAGAACAAGCACTTCGGAAGGAGTGCGACCATGACGGATAACACAGACGAGGGCGGTGCAGACAACACTGATGGCGCGCGACCGGAAGCCGAAGCGCAGCGTGCCGCAGAACGGGATGCGCTTCTGGAGCGGCGTCGGTCTCGGCAGATGGGCGGTGGCAAAAGGGGCAAGAAAGGCCGGCTGCTGCTTGCTGGCACATTGTCCGCTGCCGCAGTCCTTTCCTTTGTCATCGCAGTCGGGCCCGAGGCGGCCCTGCAGATCCTCGGCATCACTGGGGTGGACACAGCCCCTAAGACGTCACAGGTCGATCTGGAGGTGGAAAAGCTGAATAGAGGTGGCGCTCCACTCGATTTTGTCCTGCCGCCCAAAGCGGATGAGAAAACCGAAGTAGTCGATCCCAATGTCGAATGGAACAAACGCTTTGAGGTGCTGAAGAAGGAGCTTGAAGCGGTTGCCCGTGCCAATAACAAGCCAGAAGTCTCGTTGAGCGACGTTAACGACATGCTGCAGCGATACAATGAGCAGATGGCTGGCAAGTTGGCGGAAGAGCGGCAGAAAATGGCCGCCGAGAATCAGCGGCTCCGGTCAGAGGCGGAGCGGCTGCAGGAGGAGAAAAGGCGCGCTGAGGAAGCGGCCAGACGTGAAGAGCAGCGTCGGCGAGATCAGCAGGAAACCGACGACCTGCAACGGGAATCGAAAGGGGTCGTTGTGGATGAGTCGACGAATTCACTCGCCTCTCGTGGCTCTTTTGACGCAAATCCGGATGACCTGGACAACAATGACCGGTTCTTGGCCGCGGCTTCCAGCTCAGTCTTTGAAACGACTAAGTCCGGATCCCTTGCCGATCCGTCGCGAACGGTTGTTCAGGGCACTATTATCTCTGCGGTACTAGAAACCGCGATTAATACGGAATTGCCAGGCAATCTCCGTGCGCAGGTTACCGAGCCGGTCTTTTCGTTCGACGGAAAACGGATCCTCATGCCGGCAGGCACGGTGCTCATCGGCACGTTCAACAACAAAGTGGACGTGGCGCAGAAACGCGTCCTCATAGCCTGGAATCGGGCTGTGACACCGGAGGGCAAATCGGTGGCACTTGGTTCCACTGGAACGGATCTCCTCGGGCGCGCCGGGACCGAAGGCAATGTGGATAACCGGTTCAAAACAAAATTTGGCGCGGCCGTTCTCATCAGCACGATCACGGCGATTCCGACCGCGCTGGCCAGTATCGGCGGCGGCGGCAAGTCCAACAGCGGCACCACTATCAACGTCGGCAGCGGCTCGAACTCAGGAGGTCAGCAGGATATGGGTGTCGGGCAGCAAGTCGCCGGTCAATTGGCATCCAATGTCGGCGGCCAGCTTGCGAAGCAGAGTTCGAACATTCTGGAGAAGTATCTCTCCCTTCCTCCCGTTATCCGTATTCCACAAGGTGAGGAAATACGCGTTTTCGTCAACAGGGACCTCGTTTTCAGATGAACTACCATCACCCGAACCGGGAGATTTCCTATGTCGAACAGTATCTGAGCCCGCTTCGCGAGTATCTTGTCGATGATGGCATCAACGAGCTGTCGATCAATCCCGACGGATCGATCTTCGTTGAAGCCGCGGGTGCCGAGCACATGAAGCAGGTTTATGTCACCCTCTCGCCCCATGCGATCAAGCGCCTCGGGGCGCAAATCGCCGGCGAGACGCGCAACACGCTCGGAGCGTTGCATCCGATTGTCTCGGGACGGGTAATGGTCTGGGGCAACCCGCAACGTGTTCAGGTCGTCGTCGAGCCCGCGATTGAACACGGGGTATCTTTGTCGATTCGCAAATACCTCACACGAACGCTGAACAGCAACGACATCTCATTTGTCGAAGGGGGGCAGATCAGGGTCGAGGAAGCCCGACGGGAACGCCATCGGGCCATTGCGGATCTCGCTGAAGCTGGCGATCTGCAGAAATTGTTCCGTCAGGTTATCGACGAAAAATTCAACATTCTCATATCGGGCGGGACATCCTCAGGTAAAACCACGGTAGCGCGCGCGCTTCTGTCCATGTCTGATCCCTGCGAGCGCATCATCACGATCGAGGATGCACAGGAGCTCAATCCGCCGCACAAGAACCTGGTGGGCCTGATAGCCGACCGCAAGGACAAGTCCGAACGCAGCCCGTCTCGCCTGCTGGAAAGCTGCCTTCGCATGCGCCCGGATCGGATCATTGTGGGTGAGATTCGCGGTGTGGAGGCCTACGATTTTCTTGAGGCAATCAACACCGGTCATCCTGGCGCGATCACGACGATCCATGCGGATAGCCCCGACCTCGCTTTCGATCGCTTGGCGCTCATGGTCATGCGGTCGGGCGTTCAGATGTCGCACAGCGAGATCATCCAGTATGCCAAGAAGACGATCGATTTGGTCATCCAGGTCGGTCGGCGCCACGGACAGCGTGGGGTTCTGGAGATCTATCTGCCGTCGCAGAAACGGGATTAATTCGCCGGCTGCATGCCCGGGGCATCTCCGCGGCCATGCCTGGTTCGATGCAAGTGGCTGAAAAAGGACCGCTGGCCGAAGTCTGTAAGGGTTCTTGCATCATGCGCGACGTCAATTGGCCTGCGATAGAGATAATCGGCATTTACGGGACATTGTGATGCAGCTGTTCATTGCCGAAAAGCCGGAACTTGCCAAAGCCATCGTCGCCGGGCTTGGCGGTGAGCAGCGCAGCGAGGGGTATTACGATTGCGGCGCCAGCTATGTGACCTGGTGTTACGGACACATGCTGAAACTGCTGAGCCCTGAAGACTACGACCAGCGTTACAGAATATGGAATCTTGACGACCTACCGATCGTGAACATTCCCTGGCACCGTAAGCCTGCCGACGATGCAGGGCGACAGGCTCAGCTAAAAACGATCATCCGTCTGCTGAAGACTGCAGACAATGTTGTTCATGCGGGCGATCCGGACGAAGAGGGTCAGCTTTTGGTGGATGAAATCCTGGCCTATGCCGAATGCCGCGTTCCGGTGCAGCGTCTGCTGATCAATGACAACAACATCAAAGTCGTGCGCCGCCAGCTGAGCGCAATGCGTCACAACCGCGATTTCGCGGGCTTGTCGGCCCCCGCTGAGGCAAGAAGCGTCGGCGATCAGCTCTATGGCTTCAACCTCAGACGCGCCTACACTCTGGCAGCGCACGCGAAGGGCTATCAGGGTGTTGTGAGTACGTATTGATCGCCCGCGCCTATATCGCGCAATTCTGGCCGAAGCTCCGCTCTGGTCTGACCGAGGTGCTGGTCTACGTCGCAGGCCACAGGTTTTCCACCACGTCGGCCGTCACAACGGCGCTTGGCTGGAAGGGCTCTACAAGAATGATTCCGGCAATGAGGCTTTGCAGGATAGTGTCGCAGATATGCACAAGGATTTGCGGACGCTCGCTGCGGCCTCGATCGGGACGTACCTTTCGGCAATTGCCGAGCGCGCGCAGTAGGAGGGCGAGTATGGCGGCATTGGAACCCCTGCCACACGGGGCGCGATTATCAAAACACTCATTGAACGGGGATGCCTGGCCGAGGTGGCCAAGTGCCGCCTGCAGGTCATGACGAATACGTCGGACCGGATCGGGGCAGACGCATGCCGGCAAATGTTCCGAGAGAAAGCGAATGACGGCGACTTGACCGATCGCTTCCAGGCGGTACCCCTCCTGTGTCAGCCAATGGGCGAAGTGCGCGATGCAGCACATGTAGGCGCGCTGGGTGCCCGGAGCATATCGCCTCCGTTGCAAGTGCTCCCCGTATTGCGAAACGTAAGGCTGAAGAATACTTCCTTCCAGCCAAGCGCGCGGCCGTGGCTGTATGACGATCATCTTTTGCATACTGATCTCCTATTGAGCTGATTACGCTCGATAGGAGACACAAGAATTATGCGCAGGTCGCCAGCCGGAAGTCGTCCGAGAATCCGACGGTTAAAGCCTCCTGCCTCAGCAATCTGCGCATAATCACGAGGTGCACATAATCCCTGTTATGTAGAGATCTCCATAAGCGCGATGACCGCACTTTCGGAGGTAGCGGTCCGCCGTTGGTAGCCTATCGCTTTGAAGACAGTCGTGCGACCGAGTGCGTCGCACGACATCTGAGCGGTTATCGCGGGATCCTGCAGGTTGACGGGTATGGTGCTTACAGCAGGCTTGTCCGTAAAGACGGAGGCAACGACGGCATCGCCCTGGCTGGTTGCTGGTCGCACAGTCGGCGAAAGTTCTACGAACTGCATGTTGCGAAGAGCTCGAGGATCGCCACAGAGACGGTCGAGCGTATGGCAAAGCTTTGGGAGATCGAGGAAACCGTCCGCGGGCAAAGTTCTGAAGCTCGTGTCACCGCGCGTCAGGAAAGCTCGGCGGCGATCGTCCGTGACCTCTTCACACTCTGGCAGAAGACTCTGCCGCGGGTGTCAGGAAAATCCAAACTCGCCGAAGCTCTCCGGTACGCCATATCGCGTCGCGACATATTCGAGCGCTTCCTGACTGACGGTCGCATCGAGCTCGACTCCAACATCGTCGAGCGAGCGATAAGACCTCAGGCGATCACGAGGAAGAATAGCCTATTCGCCGGAAGCGACGGCGGCGGCAGGACCTGGGCGACAATCGCGACGCTCCTCCAGACAGCAAAGATGAATGCCGTCGATCCGCAAGCGCCTCGCAAATGGATGGCCCAGCAGCGATATTGACGCGCTCATGCCGTGGAACTACGCCGCCTGAACGGCCACAGCTTGTCGCTTACCCAAACCGGGTGCGCCGCGCACGTTTAGTTCTCCGGTTCAGGTGCTTGACAACGCGAAGAACCATCGCGAGCAGGGCCCCCGTCCGTCCCCGTCGACGTTGTTCTGAAAAAGGGTCAATATTTGCCGCAGGTCGATTGCAGGAATGCCGGGACCGGTATCGGCCACACTCACGCGGACGTAGCGCCCGGAAGCAAGGCGGCCATGAGTCTTGACGCGCGGAACACACTATTCAACAACCGTGACGCCGACGGAGATGTTCCGCCGCCGGCCAGGACCTCGCCGGCGTTCTTGCGCAGATTGATGATGGCCTGTTGTAAGCAGTGTCGCTGCCGCGAACCAGGACCGGGTTGTCCGGAAGACTGATGCGAAAATCCGTCGATGCGGGAAGGCACATTTCTGTATTCGGCATCCGGTAAAGCACGGGTTCAGCGACCCGATACTTTGCTTCGTTCCCGTTCCCTATCTGCTCGTGATGGTCTGTATATCCCCAGCTTGCTTGGCTCGCCCGCGGAGTTCAATCTATTCGCGCTATTCCTTACTGATTGAGGTGCTTGGGGAACCGCCGACGGTCGTTGTATTTTGATCGCATTGTCTTGGTCTAAGAAGTGACTGTAAACTTCCAGTTGGCGCTCACGACTGGGCCACCTTCCTGTTGTTGCTGCCTCGCGCGCTAGCACTGCTTCGGCCTGACCATTCGGATCGAGCCTAAGAGTTTCGCGACCCCGCGAGCCGCCTGGCAGCTCTAGTGCGGGGTTGCTCTTGACCGTGTGGTTGTAGCTCACGGTTGCGACGCGAATTTGATATGTCGCGCCCAGCGCAGTATCGGATTGCAGCCTCATTTCGGCAAGTACGGCCGCGTATCCTAGTGCACTTATCTGATAAATATTCGACGCCGAGGTTCCTTCGGCCCTTGCCACGGGGTCAGAGAGCATTGCGCCCATATCCGTACGGCAGCTGTCACCCGTTGGCCAACCCGCTTCGACCCGGTCCTTCCCAGTGTTACCCGTAGCGGGATGTTTCCTATGGTGTTTCTTAACTTCTAAATAGGCGGGCATTTTTTTTTCTAGCGCCTTGGCCCCTCTGCTTTTCCGGGAGACGTTCCTGTGCAGAGCGTTGTATGGTAAAATGTGCTCTGCTTCAAAATCGCCTGCGGGTCCAATGCCCAACCGATTTCTCTCGTTTTCGCGATTGCCATAAGTACCGAGAGCGCCGCTTTTGATCTCCGCGGGAAGACTGGAGGACGCGCGATTTACCATTTCTGGCAACGCGTAAACCACGGCCTCGCGTGTGGGCGCGTTCGATATGCCGTCGGCTGGCCCTGCATCGCCACGGTGCGACTGCGCAGCTGCTAGAGCAGCCTTTTCGAGTTTCTGGGCGTCCTCTTCGGTAATATCCCAGACGCCATATTCGTCATTTGAGCAGGGAACCAAGCTATCGTATTGATTAGTAGTTTCCTCACGGGATGTTTGAGCAAGCCCGGCCCGTTGCGCTTCTGTAGTCGCCGCTGGCCTTTCGCTGGCCTCCCCGATCTTAAGATAGGGATGGTTTCGCAGATCTGAAACGCTCGGACCTGGATATTTACTCAATCCTTCGCGTTGAACTACGGAGCCATGGCTGACCGTGTTCGAGATGCCGGCGGCTGGGATGGCAACGCTGGGGGCCATCTGCGCAACTGCTAGAGCAGCCCTTTCGAGTTCCTGGGCCTGCTTTTCGGTGATATCCCAGTCGCCGTATTCGTCATCTGAGGAGGGCACCAAGCTGTCGTCTGGATCACTGTTTTTCTCATGCGGTGTCTTAGGAATCCCGGCTCGCTGCCCTTCTGTAACCGCCGCAGGCCTGCCGCATGCCGTGTCACGCGCGTTATGAACCTCAGGCTTTCGCAGATCTAAAATGCCTGGACCTCGGCTTCCAAAAAATTTTTCGCCTTGAATGGCGGCGCCATGGCCCGCCCCATGACTGCCGGCTCCCATACCACCGCTGTTGTATAACTTAAGGTTTTGGAAGGCTGGAACGTCCGGGCCTTGATTGGGCGATCCTTCGCCTTGAATCGCGGTGCCATGGCCAATCGAGTTCGAAATGCCGGCGGCGGACTTATAAATACCGCTGCCCATCTGCGAGGCGCTTGGTGGGTCCGTTTTGAGGTCTTCCTTTGCGCTGAAATATTCCGCATCAGAGGCGGAATCCAAGCCGTCGTGCCGCTTATTAAAGTCAAGAGTGTGTGTTGTATGGGTTGTCTCGGCGGCGCCGGCCTGTTGTGCTGCTCGCGAAGGCGTGGGCCGTTTCTTGGTGCCATCGCTTCGAGCGCTATTAGCCGGGCCGAGCTCGCGTTCCGGTGCGGCCGCCAGGGGCCAACCTCTTCCAGTCCCACGGCTAGGCTTCCGGTTTCGGAGATCTAAGGTGCTCGTCCAAATCGCGGCTTCCGCGGGGGCGACGGGGTCATCAGCGCTGGCATGACGCAGATCATTCGACGTTTTCTTTGGGTTCAACATTGGATCTGCTCCTGATGTGGCGAAAATAGATCAAAGGCCTTTTGATCAGTCGCTCAGTAAATAAATCAACTTGAGACCTGCTCGCCGATCTCCCCGACACGATAAGCCGGGAGCTTGAAGTAGGAAGACGGATCTATGCCCCATGCCCGCCAGGGTGATGAACAAGCGATCCTGCCAGAGGGGTAGGCCCGCATTTTGGGGTACCTATGAGTGTGCGGCCGCGTTCCGCACTTTTCTGGAGTTGCTCTAGAGAGGCGATGCTTTGTTTGCATCGGACGTTCCGACGAACGTGTCGCATCCTTCCCGCTTACCGAGGAACGAGATTCCGGCGCTCGGACATTGACAACTGCGACATCGCCCAGGAGGCCTTCTCGGCGCCGGCATCCACTACAGAGCCACACCGGCCGGTACGTCGGATGCGTTTGTCGCAGACAGCACGTGCTTCTATGATCAGCGTAGGGGCGTCATGTGGGCCACCTGCTAAGCAAAGAGCTGGGATCACTTCGATGTTATACCTTCCACGCCTCCCCTAAAAAGAGACACATAAAAGAATTTTCGAATATAATATACTATGAATTTGTCTAGGTATCTACAGAATATTTAGGGTGAATTATGTCAAAACAATGACTATTCCTTTGAAATCTATTTGCTATCAAAAATATTTCTTTATACGCTAAGTATAGACTTCTTCAAATCTATTCGTAACATGACTGTTCTGGAGTAGGAAAATATTTGGCTCGGTGTGCGCGCGGCGGCGGCAAGGTGATAGTTTAGAACGTAGTAATACGAGCAGCCACTGATCATGACCTATGATCCCATTTACGGTCTCCGATGGACATAAATGTCCATGGCTGGTCGACGAGTTTGTGCCACGCGGCGCAGCAGTGGGTGTCTCTCTTTAAAGACCAGGTTCGACAGCGGCACGTTGGGATGCGGCTGATCGGAAGCGGCTGCGTCATGCTGGGACAGTTTGAACTGTCCCGTTATTCCGTCTAGTCAATCGGCGATCGACGAAGCCTATTCCACCCAGCCGGCCTGGGCTGCTCGGCGGCCAGGGCGAGGGCCACAATCCTGCGAAGACGGTTCGACCTGATAGTGGCCAACGCTGATGAGTTGGCCGCTATCCTGACCGCCGAAATGGGCAAGCCGCTCGCGGAGGACCGTGGTGAAATTCTCTATGCAGCCTCCTACATCGAATGGTATGCGGAAGAGGTGAAACCACTTCGTGTTGCGTGGCAGGATAGATCCTGATGTAAACATCAGAATATTTCCGCCTAATCCTAGTCTAATACCAACGAGTGCTAATCAAAACCGGCTCGCCCAATCGCGCATTGCGTTTGTTCCAAGCGTCGCAGCAATGGGCGACGATGTCCTCGTAGCCCTAGAATCCGCTTGGTCTATCGCGCATAAAGTGCCACACGTTCTCGACATGCTCTTCTTGGGGCAGAGGCTTCGAACAGGTACGTCCACATCGTGCGTTGATCGAGTGGTGCCGAGTGCCTTCTCCCTTTGCGTGCCCATCGGTTATCTTGTTCTTCTGCCCTATCCGACCTTCGTCGGCCCACCAGAGGTCGATCTCGACGTTCTTGGAAAGCCTGCTTTTGATGGCTGCCAACGTGGCGGGAAGTTTTTTGATAAGAAGCCGAGGCTGTGCCGCGTCCTTCGTGCTTCTGGCCAATTCCCGCGGGGCAAAAGCGTCGAAGTTATCGCGCAGTGGAAATCCCAATGTCATCCGCAAACCTCTGCTTGCGACATGGATTCTGGAGTGCTCCCCGTTTCACCGGACAGGTCGGCTAGTTTGATTTAGCCCTGATGAACTGCCGTGGGGAAGCCATCCTGAGAGCGGAATGGGGATGGATTTCGTTGTAGTCCTCGATCCATCCGTCGATGAAACGGAGCGCCGTTTCGGCGTCCGGTAGTGCCGATATGCGGATGTAATCCCGTTTCAGAGTTTTCACGAATGCCTCGGACATGCCGTTCGACTGGGGGCTGGCCACCGGCGTGAAGCAGGGCGTCAAATTGAGCGCCTGGGCAAACAGCCTCGTGTCGCGCGCTGTATAGGCCGAACCATTGTCCGAGAGATGCTCGATAGCATGCGGG
>NZ_FNGR01000035.1:0-62676 GCF_900103045.1 Ensifer sp. YR511 | reverse complement strand
CGGCCGCGCTATGCATGCCGGGCCTGCGAGAGCGTCATGGTCCAGGCTTCGGCGCCGGCGCGCGTAATGGATGGCGGCATGGTGACCACCGCATTTGCCGCCCATGTCGCCGTTTCGAAGTTCGCCTGGCATTTGCCGCTGCATCGCCAGGCGCAGATGCTTGCCTCCTGCGGCGTCATCATCGATCGCGGCACGCTCGGCGCCTGGGTGACGCGGGTCGCCTGGTGGCTTGAGCTTCTCTATGATGCGCTGCTAGCATTTATCCGCTCCCAGCCGAGGGTATTTTGCGATGAGACCCCGCTGCCGCGGCTTGATCCAGGGCGCAAACGAACCAAGGTCTGTCAGTTGTGGGCTCAGGCGGTCGATGACCGACCGTGGAATGGTCCGGCGCCGCCCGCGGTCGCCTATACTTTTGCCGAAAGCCGCAGCGCTCGCGAGATCGAGGGGCAATTGTCGTCGTTTGCCGGCGTACTTCAGGTCGATGGCTACCAAGCCTATAAAACTTTGGCCAAGCGCCGTGGGAAGAGCAATGTCGCCCCGATGCGACTGGCCTTCTGCCTTGCCCATGCCCGACGCAAGTTCGTCGAAGTCGTCAAGCTGACTGGTTCTTCGGAGGCGCTGTCGATCCTGGCCAGGATCGCCGAGGTCTATCGTATCGAGGCGAAACTGCGCGGCGAAAGTGCTGATACCCGGTTGGTGGTACGGCGTCGCGAGGCAGCGCCCGTCATGAGCGAACTGAAGGCCCAACTCACGGAACTGAGCCAATAGGTGTCGTCAAAATCGGCGTTGGGCAAGGCTGTCTCCTACACGCTCAATCACTGGAGCGGACTGGCAGCCTTCCTGGAGGATGGACGGATCGAAGTGGACTCCAATGTGGTCGAGCGTTCGATGAAATCGGTGGCTCTGACGAGGAAGAATTCGTTGTTCGTGGGCAACGAACGCGGTGGCAAGACCTTCGCGGTCCTGGCATCGCTCGTCAACACAGCAAAGCTCAATAGTGTGGACCCCGAGGTCTGGCTTGCCGATGTGCTGGAACGCATCATCTCCGGCAAGGTGACCGCGAACCAGATGGACACACTCTTTCCATGGGCCTGGAAGGCCGACCGCGAGAGCATTGCAGGTCAGGAGCAACGGGCGGCATGACACAGAACAACCAACAGACAACGGCACGACCGAAGCTCGATGACGAGGCGTTCGAAGCCTTCATCAGGGCACGTCGTCCGGTGTCGCCGATCTGGTCGATGAGCGGTCTCGATGGCTATCTCACGGCTCTTATCATCGGCCCGAAGTTTATCGACCCACGTCAGTGGATCCCGGAGCTGACTGGCCCGGAGGCCCTGAACCTGCCGATGGAAACAACCGAGCATCGGGCCGTGCAAACCATCGTTGCGGAATACAACCGGATATCGGCAAGCCTCGCCGAAACGCCGAAAGACCACCGGCCCAGGTTCACCAGGCTCGATGATCAAACCTTTGATCCCTTCGATTGGGACCTCTGCTTTTTGTTGGGAACAGGATACGCGCCGAGGCTTTGGCAGCCGGTTCTTCGAGGTCATGCCGTCACTGGCGACATCATCGCGCCCATCCGCAAGCTCGGCGAGACAAAACGGCAAGCGACCCGCCAGGATGCTGCTGAGGTCGCCGAAGCACTCGCCAGTATACGAACCTATTTTATGCCGAAGCGGGCAAAGCAGAAGTTCTGAGAAAAATCGCTATTGCCGTTCCGTCAACGCCGAAAGCAGTGGGCTGTTCGTCGCGCTCACGAAGAACTTATCGCCCGCATCAAAGCAAAATCTCCGCGGTAGCAATCGGCCGGTTACGATGGAAACACATTTATGGTTGTTGCGCGTATGTTCACCCTTTAGGCCAAGCAGATCGCATAATGTATCGACTGGGACGTAGGCGTTTTAGCATAACGTTTGCGGGGACCCAGCGGACGTCTCAATAAGTATGAAGAAAAGATTTAATTCGCCCCTCTTATGCCTCGGAAATTGTAGTTTCCCCTATTGCAACTTATGACATTTTAGCAATATTGCGCGCTGCGGTAGCGCTTCGACCGGACTGTTCCTGCATACAATCTGATGATATCGGCCCAACGCGATGAATGATGAAAAAGAAACAGACGTTTTTAGTAAAGCCGCCCAAGAGCATGCGACCCAGCGCCTGGAAGCGGAAAAAATTATTAAGAAAATAGTTCTGGTTGTATTGGGGGCGATTTCCACATCGTTCATAATATACGCGTTTAAAGATCAATTCTCAGATCAAACTGTCTGCGAGTTTGTTTCGAGAAGATGGCTTACATATTTGTGGCCACCCAATGGATGGGTAGAGAATAGCCTGAATTTAACGGCTTATTCATATAGGCAGAAGTGTGAATTCATTGCTATGCGATCGATTATGAGTGCAATCATGGTCGCGTTCATCATATTGTTGCTTTGTTCACGATTCTTCAAGCCAGTAAATTACCACATAGGTGGGAGTATTCTGCCTTTTATTTTGATTTTTGGGTTTGGAGCCTACGCATCATTTGACCCGATGTCCGATACATACTCTAAATTCAAGATGTCAATTTCTTCTAGTGTTGAAGTTAATTTGATTAAGAGTGGAGTATACATCTACGGCGTGTATCTATGCGTTTCGGTAATGCTGTGTAAGATCTCTTTCCGTAAAAATTAGTATCAATTTGTACCTTACGTCGCTGGGGGGATAATAATGAAAACCAAAGAAGAACTGCAAACCTTTTCGGATGGACTTAATAACAACCTTCTATTTCATGAGGGCGTGGTTGGTGCCTACATGATATGGTCGGCCGGAGACGATGTTCCGTTAGCCGAAAAGCTTCTTGGATTTTCAACTCGCTTATTCGCGGTAACCGGCTTTGTTGCATCGATTGGTACCGGTTACATGATGGAAGGCGGATACGGCGCTGTAAAGGGATCCATAACCGCGAGTGCTGGCCTCCTTGCAGGATTGGCCACGGGAGCGTGGGCCTCCAGCGTAATGACCGGCCCATTCGGTATGATGGCCGGGGTAGGCTTGGGGATGCTCGCCGGCATGGCGGCAGGCAACGTTACGGGCAGCTTCATTGATTCTATTTACAAGGATGGGATCGGTGGTCCTTCGCTTCAGCCGGTGGGGCGTTCATCCGCTCGCGCCGCGGGCGACCTTGGGCTGACGCTTCGCGGATATGAAACCAATACCCTCGATGTGCTTGGCGAAATGGGCACCTTCCAATCGTTTGCACCTTCGCCCACTGTTCAAGGGTCGAGACCTCAGCAACCCTGGACCGCGGGTGGTCATTGGTTCGATTTAGATTTCGATTTATCTGACCCCTACAGCAAGCCGGGTGGGCCGTACTTTGGAGGCCATATCCATAGCGGATACACAGGTCCTCGTACTGGTTACGATACGCCTTCAGAAAAGATAAGACCCGTCGACCGCCTCGCTTTGCCAACGACCCCGCTTGACGTGCAGACAGCGGAACCGACAAGCACCCCCCCGCAACCTTCAATGGTTGAGCCATACATTCTTGATCCGACGACGGTTCCATTGCCGAACCCGCCGGTCCAGCCCTATATGCTTGATCCCATTCGACCGATGGCGATCGACCCGGCGGCGCCTCTGGTAGCACAGCTCGGTCCGCTTGGGAGTTTTTCACCCGTTGATTTGAGGCCCAATCTTGTCGTAGCAACACCGCGGCCCGATCAGCTTGGCACCGGCAGCACCGGCGGAGGAGGAGGCAACCCTGCGCGGGGTGGCACCAGTGTCGGAGGATCTGGTGGATCGACCAGCGAGGACCGCAACGATCGTGGAAGTAACGGCTACGGGGCTGGCAACTACGGCGGCGCGTCGAACTCGGGCAGCAAGGGTTCGGGTAGCCTGGGATCTTCTTCTGCGCGGGGCGGGGGATCTTCGTCCGGCGAGTACTCCCGAACACCTTCGGAAGGACCCACACCGAACGCGCGACCTGATCGGTCATTCCCAGGCAAGGACAAGGATGATCGCGACGTCGGCCGGACCCCCACTTCACGGCCGGAGCGGTCGTTTCCCGGAAAGGACAAGGATGACCGCGACTTTGGGCGCGTCAGCAGTGAAACGTACTCGGCTTCCGGATCTGGGCGCGGAAGTGCAGCTACGGGCGCCGGCTCAAGCACGCGGACCCGCACTGATTTCAGGGAGCCACCAACACGAGGAGGAGGGTGGGTCGGAGCTCCAGTTATTATGGACCTTACGGGAAACGGTCTGGACATTACCCCCCTGGGATCTTCTTCGAAATTCGTTGAAACGAACGGCGACGGTTACGAGCGTCGTACCGCCTGGGCCGGCGACGGCAACGGTGTCCTGGTCATAGACCTCGGCGGCGACGGCAAGATCACCGAAGAAAAGGAGTTCGCCTTTGCCCAGTGGGATCCAAGCGCGAGCGGCGATTTGGCGGCGCTGAAGAGCGTCTTCGACACCAACGGCAACGGCAAACTCGACGCTGGCGATGCGCGCTGGAACGAATTCAAGGTGATGGTCGGCGACCAGCTGGTGTCGCTCGCCTCGCTTGGGATCGCTTCGATCGATCTGACCCCAACCGGGACGGGGCGCGTCTTCAGTGACGGTTCGGCGATTACCGGCACGACCACCTTCACGCGGACCGACGGCACGACGGGCGCTGTCGGCGACGCTGTGCTCGCTGGGGACGCGACGGGCTACATCATCAAGCGCAGTTCCGTCACCAATGCGGATGGCTCCACGACGACCGACATCTCCGGTTTCACGAAGGCGGGCGCCGTCGTGTTCCGGGAGCTCGTGACGATCAGTGCCGACGGATTGAGCACGACGACGCGGTATGATGACGACGGCAACGGTACATTCGACCGAAGCCAGACCTCGATCCTCACAATCGGGGCGGATGGCACGCGAACCAGAGCGGTTTCCGATTACCGGGCAGATGGATCTCTTTCCGGCCGCACGACGACGATTACCGCGAGCGATAAGCGGACAGTCACCACGCTGTCCGACGATGATGGTGACGGTATCACGGACGAACGACAGGTGTTCGCTGCGAATGCCGATGGTTCCACGTCGACGACCGTCGAAGTACTGAGCGCGAGCGGTGCCATTCTGAAACGTGCCGTGATCGCGGCGTCTGCAGACGGTCTCACGAAAGTCACCAACACCGACTCCACAGGCGCTGGCACGTTCGACCTGGTTCGAACCGAAGTGACGGTGATCGGTGCGGACGGTAACCGTACCAAAACCATCACCTCAACAGCTGCTGACGGCACGGTGCTGGCGAGAAGCGTCGAGGCGATCTCGGCGAATGGACGTGCTCAGTCGATTGACCTCGATCACGCCGGCAATGGCCGGTTTGACGAGCGCCGGTCTGTTGCCACCGACTTGGCCGCGGATGGTGCGGTTACGACGACCGCGCATGTTCGCAACGAGGATGGGTCGCTGAGATCGAAGACGATCACCACTAACAGCGCGAGCGGCCTTTCGAAGGTCGTCTCGGCTGATCTGACCGGCGATGATGTCATCGACAGGGTTTCGAGCAATGTGACCAGCGTTGCCGCCGACGGCACCTGGACAGAAACGATCGAGGAGCGGAGCGGCGACGGATCGCTGCTCTCGCGGCGGGTAACGACCAAGAGTGCTGACCGAACCAACACTACGATTTCCGATGATAAGGATGGTGACGGCTCAGCCGATGAGACCGCAACGATTGCCGTTGCGCCCGATGGTTCAGCGACAACGACGATAACAACGCTGGCGCCTAATGGCGGCGTTGTCACCAGAACGTCGAAGGCAGTCTCAGCCGACGGTCTGTCGGGCGGGTACCAGTCTGACTGCGCGCTCGACGGCTACGACTTCGGCCACTGGTTTGTCGACAACGACAGCCACGGATCTCGACGGCGACGGTGTCGTCGATGACACGACGGTCCAGTGGAAGGCGTTCAATGCCGATGGCTCCACCTATATGGCGGTCGAAAAGCGCGCCGGGAACGGCACGCTTGTTGCCAGGACCGAGACGAACACGAGTGCGAACGGCAAACTGACAAGCCAGTCGATTGACCAGGACGGCAATGGCGTCAGTGACTGGTGGATTGAAGACAAGATCAATGACAACGGCGAACAGGTCCATTCGGTCACCGAGCAAGGCGCAGTCGGAGCCGCGTTGAGCGCTAGTGTCACGATTGTCTCAGCGAACCGGCTGATGACAACGAAGACCTTCGATTTTAACGGCGACGGTACCGCCGATCTGCACAGAAGGGTCGAGACGACGATCGAAGCCGATGGTTCGACCATCGTCATGGATGGCGAATTCAATGGCAATTGGACCCTGCGCGGCGGCACGAGAACAACGACGAGCGCAAATGGACTGACCAAGCAGATTGTCTACGCCGATGGCAACTATGCGACGCTTCGAGCCTACGCGGAGACAACCACCATCAACCAGGACGGATCGACCAGCAACGATCGTCTGTTCTTCAACGCCGATTGGTCACGGGAAAGCTACGCGGGTACATGGACGAGCGCCGACAAGCGGACCACGACAACTACCAGAGATATGGACGGAGACCTGGTCGCAGACCAGTTCGTTTTGACGCAACTCCAGAATGATGGCACGACACATCAGGTCTTCTCCGACTACGGTGCTGACGGTCAGACCGTCGTGCGCCAGACGGTGGTCGACACCAGTGGCAACGGCCTGTCGAAATCTACGACTTTCGATTTCGACGGCAACGGCGTTGTCGATGCGCAGGTGATGAAGAGCACCGCGTTCGCTGCTGATGGCACCAGGACCGTCACCACTGACTATAGCAGCCGCGAGAACGGCGCCTTGGTCCTGAAAGGACGCGAACTCGCCTCGGTCAGCGGAAACGGCCTCACCGAAAGTCTGCAGTGGGACGACACCGGCAACGGTACCTTCACGCGTCGCCAAGACAAGGTGACTGTGCTCAATGCTGACGGTTCGCGGACCACGACCGACCAGCGGTTTGAGAACGGCCAGAGATCCCGCAGCCTGACGACGTCTGCTTCCGCCAATGGCCTCGTCGGCTCCAGGCAACTTGACGCTGATGGCGATGGAACGGTTGATCAACGGCAGATCGATACCAAGGTTCTGAACGCGGACCGGACCCTCATGCACACGGTTGCGTCCACCGGGTTAAATGCCGCCGTGCTTTCGACAGTGACGACGACGACCAGCGCTGACGGCAAGACCGTCACGGTCCAGGATATCTCGGGCATCGACGGGGTTGCGTCGCGCACGACGGTCTCCGTATTGCGAGAACGCGCCGATGGTGGCTCGGTCAA
Organism: Ensifer sp. YR511; assembly: GCF_900103045.1. Classification (NCBI taxonomy): domain Bacteria; kingdom Pseudomonadati; phylum Pseudomonadota; class Alphaproteobacteria; order Hyphomicrobiales; family Rhizobiaceae; genus Ensifer; species Ensifer sp. YR511. The sequence continues at coordinate 55,371 of NZ_FNGR01000035.1, read as the reverse complement.
GATCGATAACGTCCGTGATGCGGCCAACCAGTTATTCGAAAGGGTCACGACGACCATTTCCGACGATAAGCGGCTCGTGCAGATCGACCGGGACACCAACGGCGATGGCCAACTGGATCAAAGCGAGCAGATCACGACCACCGTCGACGGCCGCCGGGTCTCCATAGTGACAAGCTTCGCCAACGGTTCGATGGCGAGCCGAATGACGACGACGGAAGCTGCCGATGGCCTATCGTTGGTGAGCGAGCTTGATAGGAATGCTGACGGGACTGCTGAAACACGCAAGGTCCAGCAGAACGCATTGTTTGCCGATGGAAGCCGGGAAATCATTGTTGCTGAGACCGATCTGAGGTCAGGCAAGCTACGCTCGAAGACTACCAAGATCACGAGCGCCGATGGCAAAACCTACACTGAAACCAGTGACGTCGACGGGGACGGTGTGCTCGACCAAACCGTACGGGAAACCGTCCTCGCCTCTGGTACTCGACAAACCTCTGTCACCAACAATGTCGGAGCGCGGAAACAGGATCAAAAGGCGAACAACGAAACCTACTGGAATGACAAGGTTCCTGCGGCTACACAGACGACGACGTCGCCCGACGGCCAAGCCAAAACCACATCGCTTGATGTCGATGGTGATGGTCGTTTCGAAGTCTCGATGGAATCCAAAACCCGCATTGATGGCAGCGTCGTAACCACCGTCGTCGAAACCAATGCTGACGGCAGCGTGAAATCACGCGGCCTTTATGAAGTAAGTCATGATGGGATCGTGAACGTCTTCAGGAGGGATGGAAATAACGACGGCTCCTTCGAATTTGTTGAAACGACGACCCGGTTGAGCAGTGGTGGGACAGAACGAACATCGGTCACCAGGGACAACGCCGGCGCGATCACCAAGAGCGGGCGGGCCAGTGTCGATTCCTTCGGCAATATTGTCCATAGCAAGACCACGGATGGTGCCGGGCGGACGCTGGACGAACAGGTCCGGGCAGCAAACGGAACGTCAACGCGCACGACCTATGTCGCAGAGAGCGGCGCGGTCCGCATGACCGAAGTGCTCGATGCGTTGAACGTGGTTCGCGGTGTCACACATCTTGACCCGGCCAATGCCGAAACCTGGTCACGGATCGAACAGACGTTTGATGAAGCTGGCGTCAAGACATTCGAGAAGCAGTTCCTCGATGACGGCACGACGGCGGACCTCTACTATCGCGCCAGCGATGATCTGATCTATGAATCCCGCACCTTTGCTGGCAACGGTGCGTTGACGTCCACAACGCTCTACGATGCCCAGGGCCGGCGAACGAGCACGGTACTTGTTGACTCGTTGACTGAGCATCCCTGGACACGGGTCGAGCAGACGTTCGACACCGCAGGCGTGAAAACGCTCGAGAAGCAGTTCCTCGACGACAACACCACGGCGGAACTGCTCTATCGGGCGGCTGACGGGCTGATCTACGAGTCCCAGACCTTTGCCGCCAACGGCGCATTGACTTCGAGAACGCTTTACGATGCGCAAGGCAGGAAGACGGGCACGGTCCTCCATGACCCGTTAAACATACAGACATGGGTACGTGTCGAGCAGACGTTTAATGCAGCGGGCGTCAAGACATTGGAGAAGCAGTTCTTCGACAATGGCACCCGTTCGGAACTTCTATACCGCGCACTGGGCGGGGTCATTGAGGAATCCCAGAGCTTTGCCGCTGATGGCAACATGCTGTCCAGAACCTACTATGACGTCGCGGGCAAGCAGACGAGCGCCATCCTCTATGACCCTTCGAACCAGAACCCTTGGGTGCGAGTCGAGCAGGCCTTCGACGTGGCAGGCGTCAAAACGCTTGAGAAGCAATTCATGGACGATGGAACCCGCACCGAGTTCTCCTACCGGTCGCCGGGTGGGGTGGTTCAGGAAGCCCGCAACTACGCGGCCAACGGCGGCCTGCTATCGACGACGACGTACGACACAGCCGGCAAGAGAACGAGTGCTGTCGTCTACGACGCACTCAACCAGAACGGCTGGTTGCGCGTTGAACAGACATTCGATGCTGGGGACGTGAAAACCCTAGAGAAACAATTCCAGGACAACGGGACCAGAACCGACTTCTATTATCGCTCCCCCGGCGGTCAACTCTATGAAGCTCAGGTGTTCTCCACGGCAGGGGTGCTGACGAGCAGAACCGAGTATGATGCGCTCGCCAATCAGGCCTGGAGCCGGCGGGAACACCTCGTCGACGCGCAGGGGCGGATCACGCAGACAGCGACCTTTAACGACAATGGCTCAAGGACTGTCGAACTCTTTGACCCCTCGAATGCCCAGCCCTGGTCGCAAGTTACCCAAGTGTTCAACACCGCAGGTGCCCAGGAATCGCAAGTCAGCCGATGGGACGATGGCTCGACGGAAACAACGACGTTCAACGTCTATAACAATCAGCCGTGGTCACGCCTTGTCCAGGCCAGAAACGCTGGAGGTGCGCTCGCAACTGAAGCTGCCTATCAGGCCAACAACTCGCGTCTCGTGAAACACTGGGACGTCAACAACAATCAGACCTGGTCCTATATCGAACAGCAGGTCAACGGCGCGAACGCCACTGAATGGCAGATGAACCGATGGGACGATGGGTCCAGTGAGACGACGCGGTTCAACGTTTACAACAACCAGCCTTGGGCGCGGCTCGTCGAAGCCCGAAACGCTGGTGGCGCGCTTATGTCCGAAGCCGCCTATCAGGGAGACAACTCGCGCTTCGTGAAGCATTGGGACGCAAGCAACAACCAAGCCTGGTCGTACATAGAGCAACGCGTCAACGGCGCCAATGCTGTCGAGTGGCAAATGAACCGCTGGGATGACGGCTCGACAGAGACGACAACCTACAATGTCGCGAACAATCAGCCCTGGGCACGGTTCGTGCAAGCGAGGAACGCTGGCGGAGCGCTGACTTCAGAAACCGCGTTCTTCAGCAACAACACCCGTCATTCCAAGTTCTGGGATCCGAGCAATGGCCAGCCCTGGTCGTACCTGGAGCAATATATCGATGCTGCCGGACAGGTGACGGCCCAGTTCCAGAAGCGGGATGACGGCTCGGTCGAGGAGCTCAGCTTTAACGGGCAAGGCACAGCCCGCCAGATGGCAACCTTCGATGCGAACTACTATCTCGCCATGAACCCGGACATCGCCAACGGCTGGCATGCGCCGGCAATCGAGCACTACAACCAGTTCGGCTGGAAGGAAGGGCGTCGGCCAAACGCCTGGTTTGACGGCAACTATTATCTGCAGCAGAACGCGGACATTCGAAATGGTGGCCTCAATCCGTTCGAACATTGGCGGGCTAATGGCTATGCCGAAGGGCGCGCGCCGCATGCCGGCTACCAGCGTTTTGATGGACGGGCTCAGTCGGATCTGGCGGGCCTCAACGAACCGTTGTTTGCCGATCTGCAGCTCGCGCGAATTCGAGAAATGCGCCGCTACGCAGCGGACCAATTGAGCTGGTGGCTTCCGTACGACAAGGATCGCGGCAGGCTGGAGGTTGGTATCCAGAACACATTGTACCAGGTTACAAACGGCAGCGACCGGACTGTCCTAAGTATGTACCCGCAATATGTCGCCAACCGATTTGGCCTGATGAATAGACCGGTGGTGCTTGACCTCGACGGCGACAATCACATTGATCTACGGATTTTCTCGCCGGCTGAATTCGAAGCCGGCAATGGCCCACGGTTCGATTGGGACGGCGACGGTGTCTCTGACGGGACCGGCTGGATTGGCCCGAATGATGGATGGTTGGCGATTGACCTTGCCTCCGACGGAAGCTCCGGTGCGGATGGTCTCATCGACCAGGCCAAGGAACTCGCGTTCACCATGTGGAAGACCTACGATGAGCTTGCCGAAGAACAGGCCGAACTCAGCGATCTTGAGGCCCTGCGTCTGGTGTTCGACACGAACGGCAACAATCAACTGGACGCGGGTGATGCCCGTTGGAGCGAGTTCCGCATTTGGCGAGACGCCAACCAAAACGGGGCTACCGATGCAGGCGAACTGCGGACGCTGGCTGAGGCCGACGTTAGCCTGATCGAGCTTGTGCCCTCGACGGCGGGCGCGCGCCAATTTGCAGACGGCTCCGCTATTACCGGGACCAGCAGCTACCTGAAAGGTGACGGAACACGGACACTCGTTGGCGACGTCAAAGTCTTGTCTCGACCCTCTCGGTTCGAGACACCAGTTGCCTATTAGGGCCATTCGTTGCTGAAGCGAGGCCCCCGGACGGCTGAAGTCCCCGAGGGCCTCGCTATCAATCTCCTCTCAAGAAAATTGACGCTTAGCGATCATGAACGCGCCCCTTGGCCCCCACCATCCTGTCGCATCGGAGTCCGAGGCGCTGGATATCGATTCCGGCCTGAAGGCTCTCTGCCTCGTCGCCGGCTACTACCGCATTGCCGCGCAACCCGAAGTCATCGCCAAACAACTGGCGCTCGGTGAAAAGGCGGCGGCCGACGACCTGCTTCGGGCCGCCAAGCTCGCCGGTTTGAAGGCACGGCATGTCTCTGCGGTGTCCGCAGCGCGGCTCACCGCATTGCCGACGCCAGCCATCGCCTGCCTCGCGGATGGCAGGTTCGCGATCTTTGCCGGCTCGACCTCATCAGGAGAATTGCGCCTCGTCGATCCCGCGACGATGGAAACGCGCGAGGTCGATGCCGCTGAACTCCTGCGATTGACCGGCGGTTGCTTGATCCTGCTGCAGCGTAAGTTCCTGGGCGCCGGTGCGTCGGCGACGGTGTTTGGTTTTCGTTGGTTCCTGCCGTCAATCTGGCGCTATCGGAGGTCCCTCGGCCATGTGCTGATCGCCAGCCTGTTCATCCAGCTGTTCGCGCTGGTGACGCCGATGTTCTTCCAGGTGGTGGTCGACAAGGTTCTGGCGCATCGCAGTTATTCCACACTGACCGTTCTCGTGGTTGGACTGGTCACGATTGGCCTCTTCGACGTAGTGCTACAATATCTGCGCACCTATGCGCTCACCCACACGACGAGCCGCATCGACGTCGAGTTGGGCCGTCGTCTATTTCGCCATCTGCTCAATCTGCCGCTCAGCTATTTTGAGACGCGCGCCGCCGGCCAGACGGTGGCACGCATGCGCGAGCTCGAGACGATCCGCGAGTTCCTGACCGGGCAGGGGCTGTTCAGCGGTCTTGATTTCATCTTCACCTTCGTCTTCATCGCCGTGCTCTTTGCCTATTCGACGACGCTCGCCTGGGTGGTCGTTGCCTCGATCCCGTTCTACGTCGCCATCGGCTTTCTCATCCGGCCATTCCTGCGCGAGCGCATTGACGAAAAATTCGATCGCGGCGCCTATAGCCAGCAGTTGTTGGTCGAATCCGTCGTCGGCATGCAGACGCTGAAAGCCTCGGCGATCGAACCGGTGGTCGCCTCGCAATGGGAAGAGCGGCTTGCAGCCTATGTGCGGTCTTCGTTTCTCGCCGCCATGCTGGCTGCCAAAGGCCAGAACGCCATCCAGTACGTCAACAAGCTGACGAGTGCTGCACTTCTAATGCTCGGCGCTCAAGCCGTGATCGACGGCAGTTTGAGCGTCGGCGCGCTGGTCGCCTTCAACATGATCGCCGGCCAGGTGTCGCAGCCGATCCTGCGGCTGTCGCAGCTCTGGCAGGATTTCCAGCAGGTGCAGATCTCGGTGACGCGTCTGGCTGATATCCTGAATGCGCCGGCCGAGCCGCGGCCGCTGCAGCCGGTTGCCCTGCCGAAGCCGCGGGGCGCCATTGGCTTCAAGAATGTCAGCTTCCGCTACTCCCCGAACGGCCCAGAGATCCTGAAGACCATCAATCTCGACATTCAGCCCGGTGAGGTGATCGGCATCGTCGGCCCGTCCGGGTCGGGAAAATCGACGCTCACCAAGCTGATGCAGCGCTTCTACATTCCTGACACCGGCCAGGTGTTTGTCGACGGCCAGGACATTGCCCAGGTCGATCCGGCCTGGCTGCGCTCGCATGTCGGCGTCGTTCTGCAGGAGAACTTGCTGTTCAACCGCACGATCCACGACAACATTGCCCTTTCCAATCCGGCAATGTCACGCGAAGCCGTGATCAGCCTTGCTCGCCTTTCCGGCGCCGACGAGTTCATCGCTAAGCTGCCGAACGGTTACGACACGATGATAGAGGAACGCGGCGCTAATCTCTCCGGCGGTCAGCGGCAGCGGATCGCGATCGCGAGAGCGCTTTCGACCAACCCGCCGATGCTGATCCTCGATGAGGCGACCAGCGCGCTCGATTACGACAGCGAGCGCATCGTGCTTGCCAACATGCGCCAGATCGTGCGCGGCCGCACTGTCATCATCATCGCCCACCGACTGGCGACCGTTCGTTCATGCAACCGTATCATCGGCATGTCGGAGGGGCGCATCGTCGAGGTCGGCACGCATGACCAGCTGCTCGCGAAGAACGACGGGCTCTATGCGCATCTCTGGCGTCTGCAGAACGGCATGGCCGACGTGACTGCGGAGGTGCGGGCATGAACGTGCATCAGCCACGCCCAAAAAAGCCGGTCAGTCGTGCCGACCAGGAATTCCTGCCGGCGGCAATCGAAATCCTGGAGACGCCAGCCTCGCCGGTGCGCGCAGCGATGATCTGGTTGATCTGCCTGCTGGCGGCTCTCAGCCTCATCTGGGCGTACTTCGGCAAGTTCGATATCGTCGCAACCGCCCAAGGCAAGATCCAGCCGATCGGCCGCGTCAAGGTCGTGCAGTCGGAGGAGCCGGGGAGGGTAATCGCGGCCAATGCCGTCAACGGCGCCCGGGTGGAGAAAGATGCGATCCTGATCGAGCTCAACCCGACCACGGCCAAGGCGGAAGAACGGGCCCTAGCCCTCCGCCTCGAAGCGCTTCAGGCCGAGATCGCGCGAAGGCAGACCCTGAACGACGTGGTCGGCATGTGGGCACAGGCAAGTGCCTGGGAGAGGGCAGGCGGCCCTTCGAATCGCGCAATCAAGTTTCCCGAACAGACCAGCAAAATCCTCCAGGCGCGTGAGCAACAGGTCTATGCCGCCGAGATCGCGAAGCTCGTCAGCACGATCGCCAACCTGCGCGCTCAGCTTGGCAAGGGGCAGGCCCAAATCGAGCGGTTGGCCGGGACGATCGCCGCGCAGCAGGTGTTTGTGGCGACCCTTGCGCAACGGGTGACGATGCGCAGCAAACTTGTCGATGCGGAAGCGGGCAGCAAGGCGGCGATGATCGACGCCCAGGAGACCTTGCTGGAAGCCGAGCGTGACCTTGCCTCACAGCGGGGCGAGGCCAAAGAAGCCGAGATCGCTCTCGACGTAATCAAAAGCGAGGGGGCAAGCCAGTTCAGCCAATTCCTCGCCGACAACACGCAACATCTTGCCGAGGCCCAGCGCGAAGCAGACCAGACGGACCAGGAACTTGCGAAAGCGAACCGCAAGCTTTCGGCGATGACGATCAGGAGCCCCGAGACGGGAGTGATCCAGGCATCGGCGATCACCACGGTCGGGCAGGTGCTGTCACCCGGCACGGAACTGATGCGCATCGTGCCGACCGGCCAAAAGTTGGAGATCGAAGCCTATCTGCCGAACCGCGACATTGGGTTCGTCGAAGCAGGCCAGGAGGCGGTGATCAAGGTCGAGGCTTTCCCCTTCACTCGCTACGGTGTTTTGCACGGCAAGGTCATCCGCGTCGCCACCGACGCGATCCCGGAGCCGGACGCCAGGCAGACGGAAGAGTCTTCCTCCGCGAGCTTGCAGACCTCGGTCCCGTTCAGCAACGCGCAACGCATGCAGAACCTCGTTTATCCCGTCGTCATCGAACCGATCGAGACTGACATTCTCGTCGACGGCCGGGCTGTTCCGCTGTCACCGGGCATGTCCGTGACCGTCGAGGTCAAGACGGGGCAGCGACGGATCCTTGAGTACCTGTTCTCGCCGCTCGCCGAAGTGTCGTCGAGTGCGATGAAGGAGCGATGAGTGCAACCCACCATAGTCGGTTTAGGTAGCGATCTCATTATTTTCCGGCTTAGTGCGTCCGGGATCGCATAATGTATCAAGTGGAAGCGTCGCAATTCCTTTTTGCGCTCTCCAGCTCAAATTATGCGCATTCGCGGTGGCGAGCTGTAACGGCGGAGGATTGGGAAAACCCGCCCTCCTTAGGGTCGGTTCGGCGATTGCCGCGAGGACACGCTCGCGGCCGCGGGTACCAAGTGAGCGTACGCTTAGTCATACCTTCTTGTCGTGTCTAAACGCTGTCGATCCTTGTGGCGGTCATTTCAAGCGGTTGTGTCCCGGCGGACCGTCCAGTCTATAGTGCCTCGGAAGCTCAACGCGCCGAGATTTGAGGATTTGAGAACATCAGAGCCCACGTTGACGATCCGCGGCCATCGGCTTCAGCTTATGACCCTGGAGGCCGGTCGTTCTGAAAGGAAGGCCGACTATGCTTGCCATATCAGGAGGTGGTTCCGGGGGAGCCTTTGCGGTTGGGATCGAGCGAGCCGGTAGCCTCGATGCCGGTCCGCATTTCGGCAATTTCGTGCGTTATCTTGCCAGACGGTCGCAATCAGGATGGGAAAACTGCCATGACCAAGAACGTTGTTTCGCCGCCAAGGGTCGACCCAAAAGACACGCCGCGGCGCCCGCCCGACAAAAAGAAAACGTCACCAGCCCCCGACGACCGAAGCCCTCCGCCGCGCGATACAAGAGAAACGCCAACCCCAAACCCGAATGGCCCATCTGACAAAGCGCTTGGGACGAGCAAGCGGTGAACCAAGCCGGAGGAACGCATCCCATTTAATCCGGCTGCCTCACAAGCGCAGGCCCACGCCCTTCGAGCGATACAGTTGACTTTTTACCTGTGTGGCGCTGAGCACGAAATATGGTGGGCCCGGCAGGACTCGAACCTGCAACCAATCGGTTATGAGCCGACGGCTCTAACCATTGAGCTACAGGCCCCACCCGAAAAGCTCTTTAGTGACAGCAAACGGATTGTTCAAGCTCGGACCGCGATGAGTTTGTTCGCAAATCCGGAGCTAATCATCATATCGCCCGCCTGTTCGTATCCGTTTAAGGGGGCGGAGCCACGGCGCCCGCAGACATTTGAATAGCAACACATCGTGAATGCAACCGTCCAGTCAAACCCTCTGTTAAATCACTGGCGCTAATATGTCCCAAAATGGGGTAGGAAGGGCATATCTACGAGAGGCGCAGCGCCGGTAATGCAGCAACACTTCCTGAACAAGGAAGAGTCCTTCATGTAGGATCGCGAGGCGAACTTTCCGATGGAGGACACGCGCAACGAAGCGCGCACGAATATACCGAAAAGGGCATGCCCCAACTGAGCGCGCGCCGTTGCGAGATCCTGAAGCTGTCGAAAAGCGGCGCCGTGCTCGGCATCGCCACCCAGTTTCGTTTGCCGCAGAATTTTTACCTGGATATACCGAGCGCGCGCATTCAGATGGTCGGTTGCCTGTTGAAGCGGGTGCATGCCAACAACGTCGTCGAAGCGCGCTTCCTGCGCCTGCTGACCGACCGCGACCTCAATCGCATCTTCGTCTACAGCACTCACTCGAACCACCGGAACCGCAAACTCGAGATTTACCGCTAGAAACTGAGACGGTTCGTATCCCTTCGGCGGGAACCGCCTTGCGAAGTTCCGCGTCTCCCGTGAGTCTGCGCTCTTAAGAGTGGGCTTAAGAGTGCATTGAACATGGGACATGCAGTTTTGCTGACGGGGCCGGAGCGGCGTCGGCGATGGTCGTTGGAAGATCGCGCGCAGATTCTGGCCGAGGCTTTCGCGCCAGGCGCGGTGGTTTGCGAAGTCGCACGGCGTTTCGATGTTGCGACTGGGCTGATCTATACTTGGCGACGGCAAGCTTTGGCGCAGGAAGCCGGTCCGGCGTTCGTCCCGGCCAAGCTCGTTGACGTTCCGAACAATGGTGATGCGGCCGAGCCGGCCATGTGCGTGGACTTCCCGAATGGTGTGAAGGTGAGGATTGGCGCAGCAGCGCCATGCGACCTGGCAGCCGCGATCATGCGAGCGCTCAAATGATCCCGATCAGTTCCGGGGTGCGGGTGTGGATCGCAAGCGGTCACTGCGACATGCGCAAGGGCATGCAGGGTCTGGCGCTGCTGGTGCAGGAGGGCCTCGGCCGCGATCCGTTTAAGGGTGACGTCTTCGTCTTTCGCGGTCGCAGCGGCCGACTGATAAAGGCCCTTTGGGATGATGGGATCGGCCTATCGCTGTATGCGAAGCGGCTCGAGCGCGGCCGCTTCATTTGGCCGGCGACCGAGGATGGCGCGATCGCGCTGACCGCCGGTCAGATGTCCTATCTGCTGGAGGGGATTGATTGGCGAAACCCGCAACAGACTTGGCGCCCGACCAGTGCCGGGTGACCGTCCGAAGGGCGATTATTCCGCAACAAGTCCTTTGAAATGCTAGGCAAATCAGGGCGTCTGTGATTCACTTCGGGCATGGAAACTAGCCCCGATTTGCTTCCCGACGATGTTGCCGCCCTGCGAGCAGAGCTCATAGCGGCACGCGCCAAGGGTGCCCAGATCGAGGCTGAACTTGCCGTTGCCAAGGCCAAGGCCTCGGAGGATCTTGCCGTCATTGCTCGGCAGAAGCTGCGCATCGAAAAACTCGAGCGGCAGCTTTATGGCCCGAAGGCAGAGCGTCACGCCCGGCTGATTGATCACATGGAGTTCCAACTGGCGGAGTTGGAGATGGCGGCGACCAGGCCCGATCAAGGCAACGACCCGACCATGACGACAATTGAACTGAACGAACAGCAGGCCCACAATGGGGCGAAACTCTTGCAGGCCATCGCCCATCCGAAGAGGCTCTTATTGTTGGCTGTTCTTGCCGATCGGCGTTTGTCGGCGGGCCGGCTCGCCGCCGCGGTCGGCCTGCCGTCGGGATTGGTCTATAAGCACCTCCATACGCTGGTCGAGAGCGGCCTCCTCCGGGTCAGCGCGAAGTCCGCAGGGATGTGCTTCTCCTTCAAACTCACGGAGATTCAGGCGGTGCTGGCGGCACAGATTCCGGGGAACGTTGCCTGACAGACAACGCGGCAGGAATGTCAGTTCTAAAAAATCCAGGCGCTTCCGGCCGTCTCCCAGGGTCTCGTTGCCCGACGACCGCAGCCACCGTTCAGACTGGTCCAGCTCATCGGCGCACATTCGCTCACACCTGCCGACAAGGGCGCGTCGGAGCCTGGATAGCGGGAAGGTTGCCTTGAATCTCGTCACCAAGGCTTTGCGTTCAACTTCTCCTTACACCCGGCATCCCCTGCATCCGACAAAGACGCTCCAGCCATTAAGCGACGAAGCCGCGGCGACGTGAGATAGAGCGATCGCCCGAGGGTTCGGTAAGCGAAGTGAATTCGTGCAAGCTGTCGCTTGGGGGAAGCCGCCATGGCTTCGCTATCCATGACGGTCAGTGTCACTCAGTCACTCAATTACTTCGACTTCACCATCTTCGGGACCTTCCTCGAGATCTCTTCAAGTGTCGCCATGGCCCTGTTCACCTGCGAGAGCGTGGACGTCCGCTCAGGAGCATACCTGACGACGAGATACTCTGTGCTTGAGGAGAGCGTCAACAGGTGCGCCAGGGTGCGTTTGCGCAGGACAAGCCCCACGGCCACCGCTATTTGCGCCCGCTCGCCAAGATTATGTTGGAGGCTCGTGTCGTGACCGAATCCTTTGGTCAGAAGAAGAGCGTCGAGATAAAGCTCGATGGCGTGAAGGGCCAGCAACCGTTGCGGAAGGTCGGTGGGCTTGGATGAGGTCTCTCCCAGCTTGACGGCGGCGACTCTGTATTGCGCCGCCAGGTTTAGAAGGTCTCGTCCGCTTGCTGTTTCGCGCCGGTCCATCCTGATAAACCTTCCCGTCAGGGTGAAACGTCGTGGTCGGTTTCGACCGCGTCTTCAGCCGTCTGGGCGGACGCTTTTGGACTTTTCGTCCCCGTGATACGGATCAGGTCCTTCAACATCCTCCGCAGCTCTGGCCAGGGGGCGTCCTCGAGCTTCAGGACTGGATCGTGCGTAACGATTAAACAATGTAGCTTTGCAGCGACTTCGATCACTGAGGAGACTGGTGCGATCAACATCACCCGCCCCAGTACCCCGGTCTGCTCTGCGAGTTCCTGTTCGAGAGCGGCGACTGCGCTGTAGCCAAGGCGCTGATCAGCCTCCTTCCACCGTTTCTGGCGCTCGTTCAGTTCTGCCTGTCCGGCGCCGACGTTCAGCTGCGCGATGCGGTGGAGGGAGGCCGATGAGCGGATCGCCACGGCGCCGTCGTCTCCAACTGTATTCAGTTCAGAAATCGGCAAAGCGCCGGCGGCCGCCAGCATGTCCGAAGCAAGCCTTTTTCGGAGGAGGGCGGCTCGGAGGCAGTGATGATGGTACGCGTACCAGCGCGGCCACAGCTCCCTGACGGGCGTTGGACCGCTTTCCCTTCGCCCGTCAAGTTCTGCAATGCGCGTGCCCAGCATGCGTCCGGCCACTGGCAGGAGGTTACGACGATCGATCCGGTTTGGAAGGTTTTTGGGGGCGTCATCGTCCGCGTCTTTAATTCTACGCGTAATTGCAGGCAAAGTTCTGCTAATCTCAGAATCAGCCATGATCCGAGCTCCCTAAAGCTTGAATTGCGGTCAGGCTACGGACGGTGTCGCAAGCACCGTTCGTGGCCGCTTTGACCATCGCAGTGAGTTTGAATCATCCAGAGATTATGTCAAGGTTATAATGTTGACTGCCGATCAGGTCCGAATGGCGCGGGCTGCTTTGAAGTGGGGTGTCCGAGATCTGGCAAGTCGAGCCAATATCACGGCCGCTACGGTTTCCCGGATTGAGGCTGGGCGCCCAGGGTATTCGGCGACCCTGGAGGCGATACGTATTGCCTTCGAAGCCGCGGGCATCGAGTTCATCCCCGAAAACGGGGGCGGGGCTGGCGTCCGGTTTTCTAAGCCCAAACATCCACCTCTGGGGACAGTATCCGACTAGCTGCAGTGAGCCTATCCTCATTTGCAGTGCGGGCCTCGCAAGGCTGCGAAGTTTTTTCAACGCGAAAGTTCCTCACATCGCGCGACGGGTGACCTGATCCTCACTCGCTCAGTACGTGAGCCCGTGTCATCCGCGCACTTCCTGGTCGGCGCGGCGAATCTCTTTCGCGCGGCTTGTGCCGCCACATTTTTCGTGAGGTGAGGGGCCGGGGGAGCTCCGCCCCCTTCGCCCCTTCAAGCGGCTGCCGCCCAGCTTCCTCCACTCCACTGACGTTGCGTTCCGTGCAGCCGGTTCCCCGCGCAGCCGCTTGCACCCCAATCCCCCGCTGTTCCGCACGAGCTCGGAAGCAGGAGCGAAGGGCTCCCGCTTCACGCGATCCAAGGAAAGGGCAAGGACATGGGAAAGGCAACCGAGACCACCACGACCGTCAGTGACATCTATGAGCGCATCACGGCTCGCATCGTCGAGCAGCTGGAGGCCGGCACGCGACCGTGGATGCAGCCATGGGGTGCTGGCGGCACGCCAGTTCGGCCAATGCGGCACAACGGGGTCGCTTATCGCGGCATCAACACGGTTTTGCTCTGGATGACCGCGGCCGAGCGCGGCTATAGCTCGCGCTACTGGATGACGTTTCGGCAGGCGCAGGAGCTCGGTGGCAATGTGCGCAAGGGCGAAAAATCCACCCTCGTTGTCTATGCTAACGCGATCGAGCGCAAGGAGACGGACGAAGAAGGGGCGGAAATTGAACGCCGTATCCCGTTCATGAGGGGCTACAATGTGTTCAACGCCGACCAGATCGATGGCCTGCCGTCGCGCTACTACGCCTTCGAGACCGCACTGGTCGAGGGGGAGGATAAGCAACGTATCGAGGCTGCCGATCGGTTCTTCGCCAATCTCAACGCCGACATCCGCTATGGCGGCAACAGGGCGTTCTATCATCCCGCCGGGGACTTCATTCAGGTGCCCGTCTTCGACGCGTTCGTTTCGGCCGAAGCCCATGCGTCAACTCTCGGCCATGAATGCATCCATTGGACGATGAAGAGCACCCGGCTTGACCGAAACCTTGGCCATCAAAAATGGGGCGACGAAGGATATGCGAAGGAGGAACTGGTCGCGGAACTTGGCAGCGTCTTCCTCTCAGCCGACCTTGGCATTGCGATCGAACCGCGCGAGGATCATGCCGCCTATATCGCCTCATGGCTGAAAGTGCTGAAGAACGACAAGCGCGCCGTGTTCCAGATGGCCGCCCACGCCGAACGTGCGGTGACCTACCTTCACGGTTTGCAGCCGACCGTCGAGGATGCGGCAGCCACCGCCGGCGATCCGGCTATGGCATAGGGAAGATGTTTCCATCGTCTTTGGCCTCCGGGCTGGATGTTTCAAATCCAGCTTGGAGGCATTTTGCCGGCGTCGCCCCGCGTGCGGGGCGACCAAGATCAGGTGACCGGCTTTTCTACCGGCGCCCGCATCCGCGGGCGATACCCGCGCCGAAGCTTTCGGCGCACTAGCACAAGGAAGAGACGAATAGCTTCGTCCTCCCGAGAGAACCCGTGGGCTGCCGTTTGCCCCAGCGCACCAATGCGTCCCCAGCGGCGGGTAAGGCAGATTTCGCCGAAGAGGTTGCTGCCGATCTCAAGCGAATAGAACCGCGCCATGTTCCGGGTCGCGTCTCTGCGCTCGGTATACAAACGATAGGGCTGCGTGATCATGCCCGCAGAATCGCGCGTTCCCGACCGACCGTCCAACGACACTTATGAATCCGTCCGGCGCCATCGATTCTTTTTCGTGATGAACGAGGTTTCGGCGAACATCGCTCGCAACTGTTCGGGCCTGGCTTTATGAACTGCTGACGGAAGCGCCGCCTTTTCTAGCGCGGCGCGTCTTTGCGTCGGAGCAGATGAGCGCTGATCGCATCGCGCTTTGACGCTGATGCGGCGAGAGAAGATGCTGATGCGTCGACACTGGACCCATTGCGCGCCTTAAAGCCTTCGTACTTCTTCAGCGCATCCAGACGATCGGCATCTGAGACCGGCCCAACCGGCTCGCCATTGATGTCATGGCGCATAGAACCCGGCCGTGCGACCGCGACCTGGTAGCTGCGCGCGTGCACGTAGGTTGCCAGCGCCTTGCGCAATGCCGAGACGCTCACGTCCGGCTTCAGAAGCGGGCGGATGTCGTTCCAGAGCCCGAGCGCAAACGGCCGGATCGGATCGCCAACCCTGGAGGGAAGAACGGCGATGGGTCGAATGAGAAGGGCATTGATCGCCACGGTCTTAGCGACCTCCCGTTCTCGCGCCAGAACCAGGCTTGAGCCCGCGCGAGGAGATTTGATCGTCGGTTGTTTTTGGCCCATCGTAATCCGTCCAATCCAAACTGCCATCTGTCAGGACAGGTCCACGTACACCCGACCCAACGACATCGCTTCAGTGCCAGAGCATCTAGTGCGTGTGGCCTGAGACTTGAAGTGGTGCAATCTCGCTATTGCGGCCGGGTGAACAGGCCGTCGAACTCCTTGTCCTCGAAATACCGGATCTTTGCGACGACGGCTGGCGACTGCCCTTGGCGCAGCAGAATCATCTTCTTTCCCGACAGCCGCAGGATCTCGTCAGCGTTGATGAGATCCCGCGCGGCGATGTGTTCGGAACTGGATGTGGCGCCCTTGCTCCAGGATTGGGTGATGTAGTTGGCATCCCTCTTGCCGATCGTGCGCGCGATCAGCTCGGCGGTCTCGATGTCGTTGACGCCGAAGACCTGTAGGATCGCGGCGTTCGACAGGAACGTTCCGGCGCGCCGGCCATAGGTGGCTCTGAGCTGATGCACATCCTGCAGGATCGGCCAGAGCTGGACACCGTAGCCGGCCATCAAACCCATGGCACGTTCAACCGGCGCCAGGTGACCGAGGGCTGCGAACTCATCAAGAAGATAGAGGACCGGACGGCGAGGCGCGGTCCGTTCGCGGGCCATCGCAGAGAGGCTTTGCGCGACGAGCAAACGAAGCCAGCGGGCATAGCTCGACAGCCGGTCGGGCGGCAGCACGAGGAAGATCGACACGTTCCTCCGCTTCAGGTCGGCGAAGCCAAAGTCCGACCGGCTGAGCACCGCGGTCATGCGCGGACTGTCGAGGAAATGGGTATGCCGTTGCGCCGCCGACAGCACGCCGGCGGCTTCGCGATCCGATTTGCCGAGATGACGATTGGCAGTACGGGCAATCAGGCCATTGCCCTCATCCATCGCCTGCATGCGCGCCAGCAGCGCCAGGAAGCGTTCGGGCGCCAGGGTCAGATATTCGCGTAAGGTTCCAAGGTGCCGGCGGCCGGGGGACTCCGCGACAACGATCTTCAGGATCAAGCCTGATATCAGCGCTTTGGCTTCCTCGTTCCAGTGTGCCTCGCCACCTGTGCCCGGCTCGTCATGAACGAGCGCGTCGGCAAGCGTGCTTGCGTCTTCGGCAACATCGAGACCATCAGGATCGAGCACGTCGAGAGGATTGTAGGCCGATGATTGCTGACAGGTGGCTTCAAAGGGATCGAGAACATGGACCGGACCGAACCGCGCGCGTGCCTGGCCGGCGATCTCAGCGTTCTCACCTTTCGGATCGATGCAGACAATCGAGCGATCGGCGGTCAGAAGGTTCGGAATAACCGTGCCGACGCCCTTGCCAGTCCGCGTCGGCGCCATGGTCAGAAGGTGGGCTGGCCCATCATAACGCAACAGATCCCCTGTCGCCGGATCGCGTCCGATCAGCAAGCCGTCATTGCCGGCGGCAAGCGCTTTCAGTTCGCGATCGTTGGCCCAACGCGCCGATCCGAACACCGAGGTCGCGATGTCGCCCGAGACGAAGGCGGCGATGAAGCCAAGCACGCCAAGCGCGATCGGCAGGTGTTTCGCGATCAGAGTGACGACGTCGTTGGCAAGGCCGTACTCGACGCCGGCGATGAGGTGGATGAGGAAGTTGGAAAGCAGGATCAGCGCCGAAAGCACCAGGCCGAAGAGGACGGATATGATCGCAAAGACCGGCGCCTTGATCAGCGACTTCAGGACAGAGGTGATCCTCATTCTGCAGCCCTGCTGGTCTCCTCAGTCTGAGCGGGTTCGAGGATGTCGTCGAACAGCGCCTTGTCCCCGTCACGCACGAGAAAACCCGGCAGTTCCCGTTGCAGCCATTCTCGCAGTCGGCGGGTGAATTCTGGGTCGTTGGCATTTTCCAGGCGATGCAGCACCAGTGCGCCGATCAAGATCTTGCGGCGCGTGTCCTGGGCGCGCTCCTGTTTGCCGAGCCGAGCCTTGAGCGTCTTCTTGCGCTCTTCCAGTTCGGCGAGGCGCTGTGAGATCGACTTGCGTGCCATGAGATTCTCCTGATGCTTGTGGTATCCGAGAGTTTCTGCCATTGCGCGTTGTGGCCGGAAGTTAGTCGCCGGCGCGGAATGCACAACCCCGAATTGTTATGGGGACGGCGCATCTTGCATGATCCCGGACGGAGAGAGCGGAGCGAACGAAGTAAGAAGGGCGCACTTACGAGTTGCCGTGCAACTCAGTGCTTGGTATGGTTGTGCGACTTTGGGGAGTGTCGCTTGGCCATCTACCATTGCAGCATGAAACCGATCGCTCGAAGCGGCGGCCGCAGCGCGATTGCTGCCATCGCCTATCGCACGGCGACAAAAATGCTGAACGAGCGCGACGGCATCGTGCACGACTTCACGAACAAGCGGGGCGTCGAGCATTCCGAGATCGTGCTTCCGGATGGCGTCGAGGCTGCCTGGGCGCTCGATCGTTCGACGCTCTGGAACGCGGTCGAGAAAGCCGAGAACCGCAAGGATGCGCGCGTCGCACGCGAGTTTGAAGTGGCGCTTCCCCATGAGATGGATGCGGCCGATCGGCTGGCGCTGACGCGTGACTTCGCCCGTGACCTCGCCAACCGCTATGGCGCGGCTGTCGACTTCTCCATCCACCTACCACAGGGCGAAAGCGACATCCGGAATTTCCACGCGCATGTGGTGATGACGACGCGGGTGGTGACGGAACAGGGGCTCGGCGAAAAGACGTTGATCGAGCGCGAGAACAAGTGGCTGTTGAACCATGATCAGCCGACCTCGCACATGCAGCTTCGTGATATCCGGCAGCTCTGGGAGCACCAGACCAATCGCCATCTGACGCGGCTCGGTCTGGATATTCGCGTCGACCATCGCTCGCATCTGGAGCGCGGTCTTGAGATCGAGCCGACCGAGCATATGGGCGTGCATGCGTCGCAGATGGACCGGCGTGGGCTGGACGTGTCGCGCGAGCGGATCGATCAGAAGGCAGCGCAAAAAAATGCCGAGTTGATCCGCAGACAACCGGAGCAGGTTCTCGCGATCATCACCGGTGAGAAGAGCGTGTTTGATCGTCACGACGTGGCGCGAGCGTTGCACCGTTGCATCGACAATCCGGAGCAGTTTCGAAACGCCTTTGCCGCGGTCATGGCATCATCGGCGCTGGTGGAACTGAAGCCCGAAACCGAGACCGAGCTTGCGCGCTATTCGACGCGCGAGATGGTCGAGATCGAGCACGCGATGGCGGCGGGGGCGGAGCGCATGCGCCAGTCGGAAAGACATCCGGTCCATCGTCGTCATGTCGAGCGGGCGCTGAGTATTCAGGACGATGCCATTCGGGCAAGGGCCGCCACGTCCAATTCGAAACCGTCTGGGCTTGCGGGGGAGGAACGGGTGTCGGATCGCACCGGGACGACAGGCCATGTGGGGTTGAGCGACGAACAGCGTCTGGCGGTTCATCACATCACCGGCTCTGAACAGATAGCTGCGGTGATCGGCTTTGCTGGAGCGGGCAAGTCGACGATGCTGGCCGCGGCGCGCGACGCCTGGGCCGCCCAAGGGTATCGCGTGCATGGCGCTGCCCTGGCCGGCAAGGCTGCCGAAGGATTGGAGGAGTCTTCCGGCATTCCCGCGCGCACGCTCGCCTCCTGGGAATACGGTTGGCAGAACGGCAAGGGACAGCTCTCAAGCAACGACGTGCTCGTCATTGATGAAGCCGGCATGATCGGAAGTCGCCAACTGGCGCGCTTCGTCGCCCAGGCGGAGATCTCCGGCGCCAAACTGGTTCTTGTCGGTGATCATGAGCAACTGCAAGCGATCGGCGCCGGCTCGCCGTTTCGGGCGATCGTCGAGCAAGTCGGTGCGGTCGAACTCTCGGAAATCCGCAGGCAGGAGCACGCCTGGCAACGCGAGGCGTCCGTTGCCTTTGCCACGCATCGCACGGGCGAGGGGCTTTCGCTTTATGCGGAGCGTGGTGCTGTCCAGTTTGACGATACTCGTGATGAGGCGAGGGCAACACTGGTGCGCGATTACCTGGCGGACACCAGTACAAGACCGTCCGGCTCACGCATCGCGCTTGCGCATCGGCGCGTGGATGTCAGAGCGATCAATGCCGAGATCCGAGCAGGCCTTCAGCAACGTGGGATGTTGGCGAAGGGCCCGGAAGACCATGACAGCCTAGGGAAGGAAATTGTCTATCGAACGAATGACGGCGAGCGGTCCTTCGCGCGCGGCGACCGCATCGTGCTGCTTGAAAACAACCGCGATCTCGGTGTGAAGAACGGCATGCTCGGGACGGTGATGGCCGTCGAGACGGACGCGCTACATTTACGTGTCGACGGCGGAACCCACGGGAGAAACAGTGCCCGGGCCATCTCCCTACCGGTCAACAGTTACCAAAGCTTTGATCACGGCTACGCCACCACCATTCACAAGTCGCAAGGGTCGACGGTCGATCGCGCCTTTGTCATGGCGTCGCGGACCATGGACCGTCATCTTTCCTACGTCGCGATGACGCGCCATCGGGATGGAGTGCAACTCTACGCAGGGCGCGAAGAGCTGAAGGACATGAAGACGTTGAGCCTCAGCATGGGACGCTCTGGCGCGAAGGAAACGTCGCTCGATTACACCAGCGCCTTTGCCGAACGGCGGGGGCTTGCGGAACAGCTTGGCGTCAGCAGTGAGATCCAGATTGCGCGAGGTCCGGGTCTGGCCTCGCCGCCAATTTCGTCGAATAAAATGGACGATCGAGAGCGTCGGAGCGAAGTCGTTGTGCCGTCGCCTGATCTGTCAGGCGGGCAACGTCGGACCGTCGAGCCGCTTGTCCCCGCAATCACGTCCTACGCACGCAGCGTCGACGATATAGCCCGCGAGAAAGCCCGGCCGGATTTTGACCGGGCAATGGAGCCGGTGCAGTTGCTCGGTCGGAACGTCTTTGCCGACCCGGGTGGCGTTGCTGCCAAGATTGCCATGGCGATCATCGACAAAGGCAGTGATGGAGATGCGCTTGCGAAATCTATCGCCGAGCGTCCAGAGCAGTTCGGTGAGTTGCGGGGCAGGGTAGGGCTGCTTGGTGAGAACAAGGAGCGCAAGACCGCTCGCCAGTTCGCGCGCGCGTTCGGCAATCACGTTGGAGCAGCGGCCGAGACCTGGGCACGGCGTCTCAATGCGGAGCGCGATGCTGAGACCTGGCAGCGGGACAAGCGCGACGTGGTCGAAGTTCCTGTTCTCACCCCACGCAGTGAGGGCATCCTGAAGCAGCTGGATCAGCTGCCCCAGGCGCAGAAGGCGCAGTTCGTAGAAGAGCTCGCGCACAAACCTGAGGGACACGAGGCGCTCGAGGAGGCAAAGAAGATCGCGCATTGTCTCGAACAGCGCTTTGGCAATTCGGACCCACGCTCGTTCAAGAAGGAGCTCGACCGCCTTGGATTGACTGACTCGGCGAAGATCGAGCGCATCACTGACGTCGCCCGGGTTGTCGATCGGGCTCATCGGGCGGAACTGAGCCGAAAGTACGAACTCACGCGCGGACTGAAAAAGGGACTGGGCTTGGGAATGTAAAAGCTGCGCGTCGGGACCTTTCGTGCCGCTCAGTTTTTAAAGCGTGAACTCGCTTGCGCGACAAGGCGGGCGATCCGGCTTGAAAGCGAATCTTCATAGTCCGCGAAAAAAGGGGGTCACGCGCAACCTTGACCACCGCTCGTTGCTGTCCTGATCCTTCCGGTCTATGATTTTGAGAATGGCAGTCACGAACTTAAAGGTGAATGACCATGTCGAGCTTCACGGAAGCGCTGCCCTACCTGTTCACGGGCTTCTTCGGCGCGGTGCTGGCCTGGATTCTCTACTGGTTCGTCCGGTCACTGTTGTTCTACTGGCGGAACGGCTGGGATTTCTCCGTGGACTTCGGCCCGCCGATGGCCTGGGGCAATGAGTTCCAAACATCCAACGAGTTGCGGCCGCGCGAGAAAGTCATGTGTGGCTATCCTGTTGCCCTGCTGATCAGCACCTACCTATTCGGTATCTCGGTCCACCTCTTCTGGGGCCACTGAGGGGTTTTTCTGTTTCGGCGCAATGGTGGAGCCGCCAAGCTGAAATCGGGCCGAACGCAAAAGATGAGTCGCGACCTGGGGTTTGGCAGCATCCTGCGGCTACCGCCGGACTTTGAAACGACTCCGGCGCTGAGAGTTGCCTTTCGCCCCAAGCGCAGGAAATATGTTTGATTATGGGGTCGGTTCCGGCTTGACACTCTAAGCCGTTGCTTCCTTGGGTCATAGGTCAGTAATATGTGTGCCCAACCAATCGGAGAGATATGCGCCAGAAGTTCGGGAGGCACGTCAGGTCCTTCATTCCGCCGCTCTGCGACTGCATGCAGAGCCGCTCAAGCGCGAGGGGCACCTTCTCGTCAGTGAAAGCTTAGAGCGCCATTGGGCCCCGTCCCACAAACGTTTCCAAGAAGGCCCCAATCTCCGAGCGGCTGCACAGCTTTAACTTATGCAACGGATGCACCTCGAAAAAGCGCTCATGGGCTTCGAAAGAATTCAGGTGGTTCTTCCGAAGACGATAACCGCGCGTGTATTCTAACAGTTCCTCGAACTGCTCCTCAGTTCCGCCATCTGCTTGGCCTCGTTGCAGGAGGTTGGAAATGCACTCCTCGTCGGAGATATCGAGCCAAATCAGCGTTGTCACACGCGGGAGTACTTGCCGGATGATCGAACCGTAAATGCCCTCCATCACCCAAGAGCTCTCGTCCATAGCCCGGGCCACCAATCGGTCACGCTCTTCGCGTGGACGCTCGCCGGCAAAATTCGGCATCCAATGGAAGGCATCGAGGTGATGCGCAGCGTGTTGCAGCCTGTGGGTCAGCTGTGTGGCCAACCACGTCTTGCCACTTCCTCCGTTCCCCATGATGAAAATTCTGTCCATCATTCGTTCGTCTCGCTGAAAGTTGGGCCGCAGGTGATAGTAAAGGCATCAATGTCAAATTGCCGGGGGTTGTAAAGATCCTCACCGGACTGGTCGAATGGGGAAACGGTCTCGGCCGGCACGCGCCCGTCAGTCATTGACAGGATGTGATGCCCCCGTATCCTCGCTCAAAAGATCAACCGGTGATAGCGATGTCGGCAATAACGGAACATTTGATTGATCGGGGCGATGGTACTGCTGTTGAGCTTTTCTTGGCTCAGCCCTCAGCGGCCAAACCAGCTGGCGCGCTACTGTTCGTGCATGGCTATCAGCGGGGACTTTTTCTCGGCGGAAGAGAAGCTGTTGATGACGGATCGTTGCTCTATTTCTCATCTCGCCTGAATGTGACGGCGGCAGCAGTTTCGCAGCCCGGTTTTGGTGCATCCGACGGCCCCGCCGACTTCTGCGGACCGGATACTCAACGAGCGATTGTGGTTGCCTTAGACTTCCTCAAGGGCTTACCAACAGTCGATCCCGCTCGTATTGTGCTCTACGGAAACAGCCGGGGGGCCGTCGCTTCCGCGATGGTTGCCGCACAGGTACCCGACCTTCGAGCAATCATATTGGCGAGCGGCGTCTACGATCTCGAAGAGGTGTATCGAAACAGTTCGCGGGGCGTACAACGGGCCATTGAGACCGAGGCAGGGCTTTCGCCTAAAGCGTTTTGGGATCGCTCTGCAATGTATCACTGCGACAAAATCCGTGCAGAAACATTACTCTTGCATGGAAAGTCTGATGACCGCGCGCCGTTTGA
The DNA here is from genome assembly GCF_900103045.1 of Ensifer sp. YR511. NCBI lineage: Bacteria > Pseudomonadati > Pseudomonadota > Alphaproteobacteria > Hyphomicrobiales > Rhizobiaceae > Ensifer > Ensifer sp. YR511. The sequence continues at coordinate 32,349 of NZ_FNGR01000035.1, read as the reverse complement.
TCAGGCCGAGAAATTTGCGGGAACTCTTTCGAAGGCTGGGCAGTTAGTGTCGCTCCGTACCTTTGAGAGTGGGCATCGCATCCCACGCCAACAAACTTTCCCAATCCTTCGAGATTTTCTCATGAGAGTGTTCACTTCGACTTCTGCGTATCACTGAGGCGATGGCTGCTTCGAGCCGATTGCGGACCAACTGGGCCCTCCGGAACGCGCGCCAATAGCTGTTGGGCCGTTGCATGGCAGATCGGCTATGACGCCGTCTATGCTACATCGATAGCAAGGACGATGCTGATTTGGGCCTCAGATCAACAGCCATCCTGCTCGGAGAATGCGGAAAGGTCTGGCTTGGCGCATTCTACGCGTTGACCGTCGCCGCCTAGTCAATCGGAGTGCGGCCGGACTCGCTTAGGGTGTCATTTCGCCCTCAGCCGGAACCGACCCATCGTCGGCAATCTGGATATGTCCTGCCTGAAGGCTTTTCAGCCATTCCATCGCCCTTCGGTTGAAGGACGCGGGTCGGCGGACCGTTGACCGTTGGCGAGTTTCGCCTGTGTGATGAAAAGAGCAGATTTCGGGGTAGGCGGACAAATGAAGGCCTCATCGCGGGTGACGAGGCCACACTGCCCTCATTAGTGATGAAACACGCTTCAGGATCCCGGAGGGCGGGGATGCGAATGCAAATGTTGCCTGCTAGGGTTGGCTGTGTAGAAAGATGGCCTAAATAGTTAATAAAAACAAAGACTTAATCGCATAACGTGGATTATGGAACTGGCGCTCCCCTATTTGAGGAGCGACAAGAAGGCGTGAGTGAGGATCGCCCGCAGGCGAAACCTGGGCGGTGATTTGCGGTGTCAAGCTCGCCCCCGCTCTCCCCGAGTTGCCACGTTGAGAAACAACGTGCTACGGACTTGAGACGGAAGATTAGTCAACGGCGTTCTTGAATGACGGCAAAGGCGAACGAAAAGGGATATTTGGTTAACTCGGTAGATCGAGCGATCGATATCCTTGAAGCGTTCACGCAGCGCCAACCAATGATGTCTCTTGGCGAAGTCGCGAGGGAAGCAAATCTCTCGAAGGCAACCGCCTATCGATTGTTGACCACGTTGCAGGCTCGCGGTCTGATCGGGAAAAGGGCTGACAATCAGTATTTCTGCCTCGGTCCATCGATTTCTGCCCTGGCGGCAGTTCGTACTTCGCACACTGGTCTGTTGGACGTTTCCGTGCCCGAGATGAAAAGCGTCCGCGACGACCTCGATGAGACAGTTTCGATCGGCTCGCGGTCGGGTGATGAGAGAGTGCAGCTCTATCAACTAGAAGGCTTCCGGTTGCCCAGGCGGGGTTCAATGAGCGGTGATCGGTCGCCGCTTTATGCTGGTGCCTCGAACAAGCTATTGCTCGCGGCTATGTCGGATGCCGAAATAGAGAACTATCTGGCAAACGGAAGCTTTCGCGCTTTCACGGAGAATACGATCGTCGATCGGGCCTCACTTTGGGATGAAGTGGCGAGCATCCGGCGCCAGGGCTATGCCGAAAGCAACAGCGAGAAGTTTCTAGGCGGTGCGTCGCTCGCTGCCCCCATCTACAATGCCGAAAGGCACATCATCGCCGCCCTGAGCGTTTCCATCCCGATAGAGCGTTTTGATGACGCTCACAAGCAACGTTGTCTGGCGCGCATCATCGAAGCGGCCCACAGCATTTCAAGCGAACTGGGTTATCGTCTGTAGGGCGCTGCGCCCCGACTTTGCTGGATCCTTCCCAATTTTTTGCCAAACAGTCGCTACTCCTGTGCCTAGCGTGGCTTGTTAGATCGCAATTGCGGCCGTGATTCTGGCTGCACACGGTCAGTCGGCGTTATGATATTATGGTTTCATCTAGTGAGACCGAAATATCACTTTACAGAACCGATTTTTCATATAACGTTTGATTAGTACCGCCTGATACAACCAGATTCTCATTCTCAATTGCTATCATCGGAGTTCCCATGCCAGATCGAGCGACTTCCGCAGCCAAGATGCGCGCCCTGCTCAAGGGTGACAAACCCATACTTCGCATGTCGGTTGCTGATCCAATGACAGCGCGAATGGCTCAACATGCCGGCTTCGACAGCCTGGTTGTAGGCGGCTACATGCTCGGCGCGCAAAGCTGCCTGACTGAACCGATCATCGACATGACTCAAAACTGGGAAGCCTCTCGTAAGGTCCAGGCAGCCGTGGATATCCCTGTTTCTGTCGATGCAGGCGCGGGATACGGCGAAGCAATTCAGGTGTGGCATACCGTAAGGCAGATGGAAGCTGCCGGCCTCGCGGCATTGCAAATGGAAGATCAGCTTTTCCCAAAGCGCGCCCACTACCATCGCGATTTCCAGGAAAACACGATTGAACTTGGCCACATGCTCGAAAAGCTGAGCGCCGCCTTCGAAGCGAGAAAGGATCCGGATTTCTGCATTTTCGCCCGTACAGATACCCTGAAGACCCATGGCTACGATGAGGCAATCCGCCGGGCCAATGCATTTCTAGATGCAGGGGCCGACGCGATCATCCTCTTCCCGAATACGATGGAGGAACTTGAGCGAGCGCCGAAAGACGTCAAGGGGCCACTGACTACGATCGTCAGTCATGGCAACCGCGTTGGCCGGCCGGTGTTGTCGGCCAGTGAACTCGCCGACATGGGCTACAAGATCATCTCCTACCCCATCACAACTGGTCTGGTAATTTATCAGTCGCTCATGGAGACCTATCGCGAGATCACACGGACCGGTCGCGCTGAACTTGACCACGAGGAAATGGTGAAGGTTCGCCTCGAACTGGAGGATACGATCGGTCTTCCCGAACTCTATGCAATAGAAGAGCGGACGACGGAAAAGCCGGGTTCCGCTATTCATCAAAATCGCCAGCAAGCCCGTTGAGGCCTCACCATGGCGAACCGTGTCCGAAAACTCATAGAAAAGGGCGCGCCGGCGATCGGCGCGCATGCCAAGATACCCAGCCCCACAGTCGTGGAGATTGCAGCCAACGCGGGTTTGGATTTCGTCAGAGCCGATCACTACCATTGGCCGTACGACGAACACACGCTTCGCGCGATCGCTGACACCGCAGCCGCTCTCGATATTACGCCTTGGGTCCGATGCGCCTGCGACCCGATCATCATTACCTCCATGCTGGAATACGGCTTTCGCGGATTCACACTGCCGTGTGTCGCATCCGCCAGTCAGGCGTCCATGGCAGTCCAAACCATCGATCGCTTCGTCGAGAAAGCGGTCGGGATTGAACGGGAGGACATCCTACTTGGATGCGCCATAGAAAACCGGGAGGGCTTGGAGAGTTTTGAGAAGATCGCCGCGCTCTCCGGCGTCGACGTCTTGTCAACGGGTCCCTCGGACTTGGCATTCGCCTTGGGTGAACGCGATAAATCCAGCGCGAAGGTCCAAGCTGAGTATACCCGTATCCTCGAGCAATCGATTTCGCGAGGCAAGAACGTCTACCTCTCCACACGCACGTCCCCGACGGAATGGGAAAAAACCCGTGTGTGGATCCGCAAGGGCGCGCGCATCATCATCATAGAAGAAGAATATCGCGTGCTGATGAAGCACCTTCTTGCCAGTGAGACCAGCCCGTCCAAGCACGAAGAGAAGCAACCGTGACAAAAGAAGATAAACTTGGCGCAAAGTTCTATTCGGTCTCACAGCTGGTTGGCGCAAGGTCACCCTCCAAAGGTCTGATCGTCAGCATACCATCCGCCGCTGCGGTTGAAATTGCCGGCATAAGCGACTGTGATCTCGTGATCCTGGATGATCGCTCCGCCGAAATGACCCGGGAGAAGACCGACGCGATGGTGCGCGCAGCCTATGCGCATGGCCTTTGTGCTCTGACACTTTCGAATGCTGATGCATGGGAGATCATGAGCCAGCTTGACACGGGCGCTCACGGTTTGGTCGTGCGGGGCGTGAAGACTGCCGCCGACGCCCGAGCCGTCGTCGCGCGAGCGCACTTCCCCCCTGTAGGTGAGCGCGAGGCAAACAAACCCCTGCGCTTTCAGCGGATGACAATGGACGAATTCGCTAGTTGGACCCTGGAGAACATCTTCGTGTCAGTCCTTGTCGACACGGACGAAGCGATCCTGAACATTCGAGAAATTGTCCAGGTTCATGGCATCCACGGCGTCGTGCTTTGTCCGGGGGAACTGGGAACACAGAAGTTTACAGCGAAACAAGTTGAGCACGCCCGAGCGGTTGTTGCGGAAAGCGGCGCTTTGTTGATTGCAACCGCCGCCCCTCACCAACCATCACCCGACGTCACTCTCCTGGGCTCAGACCGGACGATTCTGGGCGAAGCCTACCAGAGAACGGCAATCCATTTGCGGGGATAGAGCGGAGGCGCGAGCCAATCGAGAAATGGGCGCTCGGAATGGGTTTTTGTCAGAAAGGGAGGACAGTATGACAAAGCTAATTACCGGAAATACCAGGCGCGAATTCCTGACCAATATGGGCCTGATGGCCGCAGCATTTTCGTTTGGAGCCACGACGCTCCCCAGCATTTCATCTGCAAAACAAAACAAGGGCGGAACCGTCAACATCCGCCTGTCGAGCGACCCAAGTTCGTTTGACCCCATAGCAAATACCTCGTCGATCGCCATCGCCATTCTCTCCCCGTGTTACAGTTCGCTGGTGTCCTATGACCAAGCTGACCCGAGCAAAATTGTCGGCGACCTCGCCAATGCGTGGAACGTGTCTGACGACGGATTGACCTACACATTTGAGCTGGAGCCATCCGCCAAGTTCCATGATGGCGCCCCGCTCACTGCGGCTGATGTGAAGTTCACTTTCGATCGCGTGCGCAATCCCCCGGCAGGCGTCAGCAGCGCACGAAAGAATCTCTTTCGCATGGTGTCGGACATTGCCACTCCGGACGCGCAGACCGTCGTATTCAAACTTCAGCGTCCAGCACCCGTGTTTCTGGCGACTCTGGCATCGGCCTGGATGGTCGTACTCCCCAAGCATCTGTTGGAGTCGGGTAGTCTCAAAGACCAGATCGTCGGCTCGGGACCTTTTAAGTTCGAGCAATACACAAGGGGAGTAAGCGTGAAGCTCGCCCGCAACCCCGACTACTATCGGGCCGGAAAGCCCCTCGTAGACAAGCTCGCTTTCTATATTGTGCCCGAAGACAGCACGGCATACGCCACTCTGCTCAACGGACAGATCGATATCTTTAGTGAAATCGATGGACAACAGGCTGCTGATACGAAGCTTCGCTATGGCGACAAAATCGCCACCTTGGAGGCGCCCAGTCTTTCAGCAGATGGGATCAGCCTCAATGTTGGCCGGAAACCATTCGACGATCTGAGGGTGCGAGAGGCAATCAGCCTCGCCATTGACCGAAGGGCCGCGATTAAGTTTGCGATGCAGGGATACGCAACTGAGGGCGGATTTCTGCCACCTGGACCATGGGCACTGTCCCCGGAGCAATTAGAAACTGTATCGGGATACTCCGGCAACGTTGCGGACAATCGATCGGCGGCAAGAAATCTCCTCAAAGACGCGGGATACGGTACCGGCTTCGAGGTGAAGATCCTGGCGCGAAAGGGAGTTTCGACGCACGAAGCGCGAGCAATCACTGTGAAGGAACAACTCGCGGAAATCGGCATCAAGGTGACAGTCGATCTCAAGGAAAGTGCAACCTACTTCGATCAGATCAACAAGCACGACTTCGACATGGCCACTACCCAGATCGGTGGTCTCGGGAATGATCCGGACCTGATTTTCGGGGAGTACCACACGAGCGAAGGATCTACCAATTATGCGGGCATGAAGGATCCGGTCGTTGATGCCCTGTTTTCGCGGCAATCCGTGGAACCCGACACGGAGAAACGCAAAGAAGTCGTCGACGACATGAACATCAAAGCGCTCAAGAACTATGCGTTTCTGGTGTTTTTTTGGAAAACCGATTTCACCTCGTTCTCAAAGAGGCTCCACGAATACTATCTGCACTCTCAAGCGGACAACAATCGCAAAATGGATGGCGTCTGGCTGGGCTAGTTTCCCCTATCGTTAAACAGCATCCTTAATTCAGCGGCGGCGTGTGTTCTGCGCGCGCGCGCCACGATGATGGGTATTCAAGACATGAACAAGGTTCGCCGCTTGTGGGCTGAAGATCGCGTTGCGATCGGCGCCCACGTGAAAATTCCTACCCCCGCGTTGGTCTTGGCTGCAGCAGAGGCTGGCTGCGCCTTCGTTCGCTTCGACCTCTACCACTGGCCTTACAATCAGCAAACGCTGGAAGCCCTTACAAATGCTGCAAGGAGTGCTTCGATCTCGCCATGGGTTCGCTGTCGAAACGATGCCAATGAGATTACCCGCTCGCTGCAGATGGGCGTGGAAGGCTTCATGATACCTTGCGTCGGAAGTGCCGAAGAAGCCCGCCACGCAGCCAAAGCGCTAAGCGCCTGCGCCGGCAGTGAAAGACCTATTCTGGCCTGCGCAATCGAAAACAGCTCGGGGTTGAACAATTTCGACGAGATCATTGCCGTCAAGGAAGTCGACATCATCTCGACTGGCCCCTCGGACCTCGCATTTGCCCTCGGAATATCCGATCGTTGGGATCCACGGGTACGCCGACTCTATGATGAGGTCCTCGCGAAAGGTCTGGCCGCCGGCAAACAGATCTACATGACCGGTCAATCCAATCCAGAATCGGTTCAACGGCTTAAGGGATGGGTAGAGCGCGGGTTGCGGGTGATCAACATCGAGGAGGAGTATCATATCGAAACTCGTAGCTACAGGCCCTTGATCGAAGAACTGCGCCGCGGATCCGCGACAGATACAAGTACCGGCGAGAGTGGCCGGCATGTTATGAAGAACAGGCTTGGCAACGAGCAAACTGTTGTCGGAATGGCCCTAAGCTTTACCCCACCGGCAACCGTCGACGTTGCCAGTCTTATGGCACCAGATTTTGTTCTCTTCGAAAACGCCTTCGACGAAACCGGTCAGGAAACGCTCGAAAACCTTATCCGTGCTGCCGTGTCGCACAATATCGTGCCCTGGGCAAAGTGCGAGAACGACCCGTATCAGATCATGCGCACGCTTGATCTCGGAGCGACAGCGCTGACTGTCTTGAACGTGAACTCCAAAGAGGCTGCACTCCAGTGCATTCGATCGGCCTGGTTTCCGCCTTGCGGCGACCGTGAGGCCAACCGGCCATATCGAACGCAACATATCCCGGCAGCCGCCTATGGAGAATGGAGTCGTCAGCATACTTTCATTGCCTGCGAGATCAGCGACCAGAAAGGGCTCTTGAATGCGCTCCAGATTGCCGACACCGACGGGGTAGACGCCATTGTTGTCGACGTCCGGAGGCTGAAGGCCGGGATGAATGTTCTGCGGGACCTCGCAGACTATCTCCAGCCACTTGGAAAGCACCTCATGGTTGAAGGTTGGCCCGAACCGGGTCTCTTGCGCATGCAAGCGGAGCTCGGCGCGAAACTGATCGTACTTGGACCCGAGCGTGATAAGATCGCCGCTACGTTTTCCCAAATGGTCTCAGAGCTCTCCGGCATTAGAATTGCATTGCCGCTGGGGCTTTAGGGCTTCCCATAAAAAAGGCCGCCCAGGGGGCGGCCTTAGGTATGAAGGCTATCAAGCCTTCAGCGGGGAGCTGATCGAGGCGGCAGAAGCGCTGGTGCGAGCCGCAAGAAACCACCACTACTCGTCGTCGGCGAAGACGGGAGGCGCATTTCGTCGGTGGTGTACCAGTCGAGCTACGCCAAAAATGACGACGAGGCAGGCGGCCAGCAAGATCGTTCCGGAGATGGGGCTTTCAACGAAGACGGAGAAATTGCCGTTCGAGATCTCGAGGGCTCGGCGCATATTGGACTCCAACAGTGGACCGAGCACCATCGTCAACACCATCGGCGCGATCGGCAGGTCTATCTTCTTCATGACGTAGCCCACCGCACCGAATGCAATCGTCGTCCAGACGCCGACCATGCTGTTCATGAGCGAATAGGAGCCCACGAGCGTTAGAAGCACGATGATTGGAGCCAGCAGGGAGTACCTGACACGCAACATCTGGATCCACACAAAGGCCAGCGGCACGTTCAGCACCAGTAGAATGAAATTGCCGACGAACATGCTTGCGATCACAGCCCAGACGACATCGGGATTGTCCCGGAAAAGAAAAGGTCCGGGCGTCAGACCGTACATCATCATTCCCCCCATCAGGATCGCCAATGAGGCAGTTCCGGGAATGCCAAGCGCCAGCAAAGGAATGAAGTTCGCGTTCGCAAAGGCATTGTTGGCCGTCTCGGGCGAGGCAACGCCCTCAATCGCACCTTTGCCAAAGCGCGTGGGGTCTTTCGCCACTGCCGTTTCGGCCCCGTAGGCCAGGAATGACGCCAAAGTACCATTGGTCCCGGGGATCATGCCAATGACTGTCCCAATCAAGCTGCCTCGCGCAATCGGCGCGAAGGAGTCACGCAGATCCTTCCGAGTAGGCAGAACCGGCCCCACGTTTTCGGAAATCTTTCCGCGCACGCCCTGCTCCAGGGCGACCAAGACTTCAGAGACTCCGAATAGCCCCATGACGGCAGCGACGAAGTTCACGCCGTCGAGCATTTCGGTGCTGCCAAAAGTCAAGCGAGGGATGCCTACCACCGGATCGATGCCCACGGATGCCACAAGCAGGCCAGCAAACGCTGCCGCCATTCCCTTAGCCGCCTTAGCGCCGAGAAGTGCCGATAGCAGAGACAGGGCGAACACCATCAGGGAGAACCGCTCTGCAGGTCCCATCATGAGACCGACGGTGGCGAGCTGTGCAGCCCCGAATGCCAGGACAATCGTCGCGAAGACGCCCCCTACGAACGAGCCTATGGCCGATATCCCCAAGGCTGCCCCTGCGCGCCCCTTGCGTGCCATGGGGTTCCCGTCGATTGCCGTTATCGCGGATGAGGCTTCGCCCGGAATGTTCAGCAAAATCGTTGTGATCGTGCCGCCATAGTTGCTGCCATAGAACAATCCGGCCAGCATGATGATCGCGGCCGTAGGGGGCAGGACCGTTGTAACGGGTAGAAGTATGGCGATCGCACCGGCCGAGCCAAGTCCTGGCAAAACCCCGACCACATTCCCGAGAAGGCATCCCAGGAACGCCCAAAGCAGGTTTTCGGGCTGCAGTGCAATCATCAAGCCGTGGGCAAGTGCCTCGAGCGTCGACATTTCAGTTTCCTAACTTACAGCGGTGTACCGAGGACACCGAATAGATACTGGACGCCAAAGGCAGTTCCGACGCTTAGCAGGGCGATTGCGATCCAGTTCCTCTCGCCAGTCAGCAGAGCTGTGCCAGCCACAACCAGCACAGCGGCAGCGATGAACCCAAGGGTGTTCATCACGAAGGCGAAGAGACCCAGTAGCGCCAGTTGACAAACGATCGATCCCAATCGGTCAAAGCGTACACTTGCACTGGCATCGGAACTGGCCTGTGCCATCCAGACCAGGCACATCAAGGCAATTCCGCACGATGCGGAAAATGGAAAAAGACCAGCACCCGGGCCCGTCTCGCTCCAGATCCGCAGGCCGTGCGACAGACAAGCGGCACAAATTGCGATCGCAAGCAGCGCGAGGGGGGCAAGGTACCGTTTCAGGAGCAGGTGCGAATGCACGGTCATTTTGAAACCTGAGCCTCCACCGCCGGCTTTATCTGGTTCTCCATTTCATCCCAATACTTGGCCGTCTCGTCGGAATCGAGATAGTGAAGGCTCAACCCAAGCTTCGCCGCCTTATCACGAAGGGCTTGAGCGTCCATGGCTTTCTTTACAGCCGCCGACAGCGCCTGAATGATCTCCACGGGTGTTCCAGCAGGCGCGCTCAACGCTCGACTTGTTGCGGAAGTCATCGGATATCCCTGTTCAAACGCAGTTTTGACGCCCTGGTAGGTTTCAAGCTCCTTGTCTGTAAATACGGCAAGAAGTCGAATTTGCCCGCTTTTCGCCAACTCCACATTGGCTCCGCCAAGGTTCATCGTCATCGCATGGACGTGGCCTCCGAGAAGGTCAGCCATGCCTTCCGCTCCGCCAGCGCCGTGAACGATATTAAACTGGGCCCCGGAGATATCGGTCAGCTTTTCCAACAGCAGATGCCCCTCGCTCAGGACGCCACTATCGGAAACGGAGATCGTGCCAGGCGAGGCCTTTGTGGCTTCGATCAGATCCTTCAGCGTGGTGTAAGGAGAGTCGGCCTTTACGGCTATCCCGCCTCCATCGATGACATACATGGCGATCGGGACAAGGCTTTTGCGGTCGAAGGCGGCCTGGCGAGACTTGTCAAGGTAGATCGTGATGGCTGCCGGAAGATGCGTCCATCCGATCGTGCAGCCATCGGGTTTTGCATGCGACAATTGAGTGATGCCAATTTGAGAGCCAGCCCCCGGCACATTCTCGACTTGCACCGGAATGGCGAGAATGGCGGACATCTCAGGGGCCAAAAGTCTCGCGCCCACATCGCCGCCACCGCCTGCTGTATAGGGAACGATCATCCGGATAGTCCGGCAATGTTCAAGAAGAGGCTCGGGCGATGCCGCGTTCGTAGGTCCATATGTTGCTGCGCAAAGCACGGTGGCAGCAACAGCGGCCGCAAGTTTCCGTTTCATGCTGAGATCCTCCCAGATCTATTTGGAAGCGCCATCTCCCATGGCGCTAGTCTACTCGATTTCGAGTGTCACCAGTGGCCCGTATTGCTGGCCGCCGTAACAATCGCCGTCACCGGCATCGCATTGTCCGTAAGGGCGCGGGATGGAAATCTTGATCGCCAGCGCGGCGTCGTGCTCAAAGAAGCGGACCGTCTCGACCGGTACACGATACATCTCGGCAAAAATAGATGCCGACAGCGCACCTGAGCGGACCACCCTTTCATAGTTCTCCCTGCCATCGAACATGATGTCGAAGGTCAGGTCGAACGGACCCGCGTTCTTGGATCGAATAAGTCGCGCGAGGGTTCCAAGCTCAGCCATTTGTCACCTCCAGATAAGAAATCGGGAACATTTCATAAGGGTCGTCAGGGATGACAACGTGGTTCAAGTTAAAACGATACGCCGCGCCGCGGTTGATTTCCGCCGGCGAGTACGGGTAGGCGATCCCAGTAATAAGGCCGCCCCATTCCGGGATCGGATAGTGAACCGCGAGGTGAGCAAACGATTTTGCGATCGTTGCGCTTACGGCTTCCTCGTTGGCGGTGACCGTGAACACCAATCCGACTTCTGCCGGTGTTTCCGGGTTTGGCTCAAGTTTTCCCATCGTGCCGTCACGGCCGTAGATGCGATGATGGATCGAGTAGTCCGAAGGGCCAACAGACCCTCCGAAAATCTCCTGCACCCGCTCCTGCATCTTCGTTTTCATGTTCGCAAGCCAACTGTCCAGCTGGCGCAAGATATAGGGATCGCGGACGCCACCAATGATCACATGTTGATATCCAACCAACTCGGCGCCTTCGAGCTTGATGGTGTATTGTTCGGAGTGCCTGAACGTGGACCCATAGACACGCACTGATCTTTCGGACGCCTGCTCGTAGCGCGCCGCAGAAGAATCGATGATACCGCTTGGTTCAGTGACCAGATGCGGATCAGCGTTCTCATAGAGCGTGTGGGAAGCGATGCTCTGTGGCGTTACATAGTTTTCGAGGTCAAGGGGCTCGACTTCGAAATGATCCTGCCGGATCCAAGCAAACATGCTGTCGGGTCTCTTCCTGTTGACGGAAGCGGACGCGCCACACTCGATTGTTTTGGCCGCATGCCACACCGGTCCAGGAGAAATCCCCTGAAGGAGGGGATAGGCGGAATACAGCGATGTATCCGAGGACCTGCCCGCAAGGACCACGTCGGCTCCACTTTCGAGGGCCGCTTGAATAGGCTCCGGGCCCATCATGCCGACAATGTGCGTACTGCGATCGAAAACCTGTTCATCGATCTGGGGAGCATTCGCCAGTGGCAGGATCCTTCCCTCTCTGAAGCGCTGGATCAGATATGGAACGTCCTGCTCGCTTCGAATGACCGCGAGCTTGAACGACAGCCCCTCTTCCCTCGCGATCTCAAGCACGATGCTCTTCACGCGCTCCACGCCGGCATCCCCGCCGGCAGTACCGCATGAGCCAACGATCATTGGAATCTTCAACCGATCGCGCCCTCGCAACATGATCCGCAGATCGCGCTTCAGGCTCTTTGACGGGTGAGTACCCGATCCCTCGCCGAGCGAGGTCGGTCCACCGTCGGTCGACCCTCCGTCGCAGGCGATGACGTGCGGCAGAAGGCTCAGACCGCGCTCAAATGATTTCTCCGAAAATCCCGCCCCCAGCATTCCGGTCGCGGCCAGTATTCGAACTTCGTTCACTGTCGTGTTCCTCGATTTTTGTCTCCTCGTTTTTCGCTCTTTTGAGGCCATTGTAACAAGCGATTAACACGCGTTTTGTACGGAGAAAAATGCAAAACAGAACTACAGGTCTCGTGAATAGAGATCGTGCCCTGATCTGCCAAGCGTGATGTTGCCACCGAGGCGAAAATCACGTCACTACGCTCGAAGTTCGCCCGATCCATGGACGCTAGAAGCCGCCCAATGGCGGATTGGATGCGTCGCGCTCTGCGTTCCACTGATCTCGGCGGTCGATTGGATCAACGAACTTGTGCCAGGTTAAACAAAAAAGCACCCGCTTCGGGCGGGTGCTTGTATGGCCTGTTTTGTCAAAATGGTCAGCTTCGACGAGGTGACGCGTGATGGCCCACGCGAGGGTCGTAAAGACCAATAGTGTTATCGTATTTTGCCAGCACCTCGGCCGAGAGATATTTCCGCTCCATCTCCACGATTTCTGGGAAGCCGGAAAGATCAAACCCTCCAAACCCGCCAAGCGGATGATCCTTCACCCTGTCCATAAACTCATTGTAGGGATCCATTCCTCGCGTCTTCATATCCCCGAGCATGTCCCACATCGCTACAAGGCCCGCCTTGAAGTACATGGTGCCGCTCGTCATGCAAAGGCCAAGGTCCTGCATCTGCTGAAGAGTCAGTTGCGGCTCGATGGCGCGAGCCGTACATGTGAACAGTCCGCCCACTTCATCCCGAACGCGTTCAATTTCCTCAATCGACTGCAGTGCCTCTATGTATAGCATATCGACGCCAGCGGCGCGGTAGGCCCTTGCCCGGCGGATAACTTCGTCCATGCCGCCCCCAACGGCCGTTCTCGCGTCGGTACGAGCGATGAGAACGAAATCAGGATCGAGCTCATTGCGGAGATCGACCGCCGCGCGGTATTTCCCCACGGCCTCTTCAAGCGAGATAAGTTCCTTCCCCTTAACGAAGCCACAGCGCTTGGGCGCCACCTGATCCTCGAAAAACAAGCCGGCGGCCCCCGCTTGAATAATATCTCGAACCGTTCGCCGAACATTGATCGCGTTGCCAAAGCCGGTATCGCAATCGACGATGACCGGGATTTTCACAGCGTTGCAGACGCGTCTGGCGTTTTCGACCACTTCCGTTTGGGTAATCAGACCTGCGTCGGGCATTCCAAGAACGTGGGCCGCCATATTGGCGCCCGACAGGCCCACCGCCTTAAAGCCTTGTGCTTCGGCGATCTGAGCGTGAATTGCGATCGCGATGCCCGGTCGCAACAGGATTTCCTCGGCTTCGATCAGGCGACGCAGGACTGTGGACTTCTTCTCTGTCATTGCATTGGTACCCATGTTGGCGGTTTAACGACGCTGGCGGTGCGTCACGCTAACGCGCGCTCGGATTCACCGTCCAGCTGCGATTTGATCTTGGGAATGGCCACGAAGAGGGTGCGTCAACTCCCCCCCCGCAGGATGCCCACCTTGGCGAGCATCCTGCGGCGCGGCCTTGGGAGGGTTACTCCGACGACAGCCAGACGTCTTCCATACGCCTGTTGTTGTCCATCTGTGGGTGACGCAGCAGATCATGAACACGGCGCGACTGCCCAAGGAAGCTCTTGCGCCAAAAGAGCACGACCCTGTCCAGATTGCTCATGGCGCTCAGTTCGAGTTCCTTGACGAGTTGGTGCCGCTTGGCCTGGTCGAGTTCGACGGTCTGTTTTTGGAACAGGTCATCGACCTTTTTGTCGCAAATGCCCGAGAAATTGCGCCCGCCATCGCAGGTATAGAGCTCCCCGAGCACTGCGTCCGGATCATCCGCGTTTACTGTCTGCTCCCATGCGGCGATTTCGAACTTGTGGCTTGTGAGATTGTCGTAAGCCGAGGCATCTTCCTGCAAGTCAAGGGATGCCTTGACCCCGACCTCTGCAAGCTGGGCGGTCAGAAACACCCCAAGCGCTTCGTAGGACGCGCCCCGCTTCGTCATGAGCTTGGCCTCAAGTCCGTCAGCGAACCCCGCCTCCTCCAGCAGCTTGCGAGCCTTCGTCAAATCTGCTGCACGATCGGTACCGAAGCCCGGAAGCGAAGCAAGCTCTTCCTGAGACAGAGACCATACCCCTTCGGCCGGCATGAGACCACCCAGGTAGCCGTCATTCTGACGTAGCACCTTGAGGGCTTCGCGACGGTCGATCGCTAGATCCAAAGCCTGCCGTACTCGAGGATCATTCCACGGAGCCTTGGTGGCATTGAACACCAACGAACTAAACCCATAGGAAGGCGTGCCCTGGACGAGAATTTTATCGCCGAATTCTTTCTCTGCGCGTCGGCCATCCTCGCCTTGCAGGCTCTCATAGACGTGGATCTGCCCGGTGCGGAAGTATCCATAGACGGTCGCCGGATCGGGCACGATGTAGAACGTGATCCCGTCAAGATAGGGCCGATCGGAGACGTGGTAGTCGGGGTTGCGGACCAGATTGACGCTGACGCCCGTCTGATAGCTCGCAAATTTGAAGGGGCCGGAGCCCATGACGGTCTTCTTGAGATCACCACCACCCTCAACGAAGTGTTTCGGGATGATCAACATCCATCCAGTCGCCAAGTTGGTGAGAAGCGAGGGCGACGGCTGCTTCAGTTTGAAGATAACTGTGTAGTCATCTGGCGTGGTAATTTCATCAACCGCTGCCAACGCAGATTTTCGAACGCTTACGACACCTTCAGGCGGGTTGCGAATGCGGTCGAAGGTAAACTTTACGTCCGCGGAAGTGAGTGGGTGTCCGTCGTGAAAATGGGCATTGTCAACGATCTTGAAGACGATCTCCTTGCCATCTGGCGAGACGACCCAGCTCTTCGCAAGATCTCCCACGATCTTCTTCGGATCCATTGGATCAAACTTGATCAAGCTGTTGTAGCACGGCGCGATCGCGTAGAGGGTCCGTGAAGTAGAGTTGGATAGAGGATCGAAGTTCGGCGGATCAGACTGAAAATTGAACGTCAGAGTTCCGCCCTTTTCGGGCTCAGACGCATTTGCGGCGCCCGCTTCGTATGGCAGGCAGAGCGCCGCCAGACTGATCAGGGCTGCGCCGAGGAAAGATCGGCGGCGAGATTTAAGATAATAGGTTTCCATTTTCTCCTCCCAGGAAACCGCAACGTTTGGCGGCTGAGAGCAGTAATAGAACGGGCCAAAGCTTGCAAAAACCCACAATAACTCGTCCTTGAATGAGGAAATGTAAAGTCTGGAGTGACGTTACAAAAACTCCGTCTTGCGTGAGATTTGTTGCGTTGACGCGTCTGCCGTCCAATCCTATCGCTCGGTCCCTGCATCAATATAGGGAGGAGTTGAGGTGGGCGAGAATGGCCAGGTGTGCCGCGAGGGTTGGCAATGGTGGCGATCACAGCTTGATCGGCCTGATCGGGCTTGCTGGCAACCATCAGCGACACCAATTTCGGAAGCCGCAGTCACGCTGACGGTCAAAGCTTCGGTCGGCGACGAAGATCAATATCAAGCGCGCCATGCAAGACCGCATTGGCCCGGTGGTGAAGCCGGCATCACGGTCGGAATTGGTTATGACGTCGGATACACGACCAGTGCGCTTTTGACTTCCGATTGGCGGTCGCGGATCGACGAAATGCTCATTCATCGCCTCGAAGGAAAGATCGGGGTTACGGGTGAGCGCTCCAAAGGCGCGCTTGCGGACCTCTTCAAGCGCATCGAAATGCGGATCGAGTGGGAAGACGCGTTGTGGGTCCACCGCTACCGTCTGCTGCCGCGGATCACAGGAATGGTTGAGCGATCTTTTGGAAACTCGTGGCGGCTGGGTCCGAATGGGCTCGGAGCACTTGTTTCTCTGGCCTGGAACCGTGGCGTTCGTTTCGGTGACCAAGGCGAGAGCGTGGCGGCCATGCGTCAGATCGCCCACGAAATGAACTCCGGCAACTTCGCGGTCATTCCGCAGCTGATCGCTTCGATGAAGGACCTTTGGCCGGCGAATGATAGGCAAGCGCAAACGCGGCAAGCCGAGGCGGCCCTCTTCGAAGAGGGTCTGTCCGAGATCCTTCACTAAGGATCAACATCGAAACAAGCGACAAGGCAAGCAAGTGGGAGGGGATAGAAAATGACCGTGGGACAGGGGCAATTCTCCTATGATCTGGACGAAAACTGGGGGAAAATGCCCAACGGCGATCGCGTCCGCTATGTAAGCAGCATTGCGTGCGACGCAGAAGACCGTGTGTACGCCTTCTGCCGTGCCGGCGAAGCAGTCAGAATCTTCGATCAGGTCGGTGCGCTCATCACAGCCTGGGGCGAAGGGCGTTTCCTGCGTCCTCACGGCATCGGCCTGTCACCGGACGGACTGATCTATTGCGCCGACGACAAGGCCCATGTCGTGCACAGTTTCACATTCGATGGCGAGCTTGTCCGCACGTGGGGCAAGTCCGGCCAGCGCCGGGTGACCGAATTCGATGGCAGGCTGACGCCAGAAACTGAAGGCCCGATGTTCAACGCTCCGACCGACATCACATTCAGCGCCGACGGTACGATGTACATTGCCGACGGCTACGGAAACTCCGAACTCCATCGATTTGATCGCAATGGTCGCTGGACCCGTTCCTGGGGTGCCCCTGGCAGCAATCCCGGTCAATTCAAAACCGTCCACGCCGCATGCCTCGACAGCAAGGGCAGAGTAATTGTCGCAGATCGAAGCAACGACAGACTGCAGGTTTTTTCGCCGGATGGAGATCTCCTCCAGGTAATTCCGGAAGTCGTGCATCCAAACGCTATTCAGTGTGACAGGAACGACTTCATCTATTCCACCGGAAAGGGTCAGGTCGATATCCGCACTCCAGAAGGGGAACTGGTGTGCCGCTGGGGTCGTCGGTGCGTGGACGATAGAATAAAGCCATCAGAGATTTTGCATCGAGCACACGGTCTGGCGGTCGACTCTCTCGGAAATCTTTATCTTGGCGACGAGATGCACGATCATGGCGGCTTTTTGCGCAAGTACCGCCTTCGATCTTGAAACCGCTTCTATTGAGCGGCAGGCGCCGGGTAATGCCCCCATCATTGACGCGGTGCGCCATCCCCCACGCCATCAGTCGATCAAAATAGCAGTCCGTTCAGTTCCAAAGAGGATGGCAGATGGTCGCGTTCGAAACGCGTCAAACGGCCCCGGACAGTTTCGAGGCCAACTGTCGCGAATCAATTCTTCGCAGTCTACAGATGGTCGAACCAAATTGGAGATGGGTGACCGCCTCTACTTCGTCCGGGGATTGCGCGCTTACCTACAGATCCCAGAGGTTTGCCGCCGCCTCACTCATCAGGGTAGAGCATTCTGTACCACTCATGGCGACGGTCCGTCGCGATGAGGCCCGTATCAGTGTCTTTTTTGTCCGGGAGGGCGGAATTGAGGTCAGCGATCGGTTTGCTCGACGGGTCTTGTCAATACCTGCAGGCCACATTGCTGCTATCAGCGAGACGGCGGGGAAGCGATTGGTAATTCAATCGAAGAGTTCGTGGCTAGGGTTCCAGATACCTGAGCCTGCATTGCGCAAGCGTTTCGAAGACCTGACTAACCGCCCATACGTTTCGGGATTTTCGCTCGCACCCATCAGTGCTTGTCGCACCGATGTCCAGGGCTTCTACGATATACTGTGCCAGGCCGCAACGGACCTTGCCTCGGCCTCTCCCGAGGTAAAACCGAAACTTGCCGCAGCTTATCAAAACCTGGCGCTCGTCAAGCTGCTTGTGCAGTTGCCCAACAGCTTAGCCGAGGTAGTTGATCAAGGAAGCTCACTTGATGCTCCAAGCCAACTTAAGGCAGCCGAGGCCTTTATGCGGAACAATCTCCTAAATCCCGTCAAGATCGAGGATCTTGCCGACTTCGTGGGGTGCAGCCCGCGCGCGCTGCAAAGAATGTTTCGTACCTATCGCGGGGCGTCCCCCATCTCCGTCTTGAGCAGCTATCGGCTGTCTGCCGCCCACAGCGAGATCACGGCCGGACGGACTAGAAGCATATCGGACCTGGCAAAGAGCCTTCAATTTTCTAATCCCGGGCGTTTCTCGGTTCTTTACAAAGACGCCTACGGCATTAGCCCCTCTAACGCGCTTCGCTTCACGCGCCAGCCGGACGAAGAACCGACTGATTGAAGGGAGCGGAACTTCCAACAGTACAACGGAAAGCCCGAGTACCAGGACATCCCTGCAAATTCCTGTCGGATCTGGCGCAACGACCAGATGAGCTGAAGTCGCAATGGGACGGGACGTCCCAACAGTATGGCGCCGCCAGTTATGTAACTCTGGCGGCGCCGCACTGGAGTGCCCCCCTTCTCTTGAAGGCAAGTAGTCCCTAGATCATATTCAAGTCTATTTCAATTGACAATCAGCATAAATCCTCTTCGTATTTGATTTTGCAACTTACATTTAGCGATTAAGTTTGAATACTACTGAAAAATCATCATTGTACAAATTACGACGCAACTTTAGTCACGTAAATATCACAAATCAAACAATAACTTATCGACACAATTGTCGCCAACACGATAACGATCAGTAATGGAAATACTTAGTGATAATTATATTTCTGCTGCCCACCAGTGTTGGATGGACTGTACGCCGCAGCGCGAGCGAGCAAACCGGTGAAGTCATCACGCCTGCACCGGGCCTTGCCTAACCTAATAGAGAGACCAACCGTATGACTATCAAAAGCCTTCTTCTCGGCTCCGCTGCTGCGCTTGCAGCAGTTTCCGGCGCCCATGCAGCCGACGCAATCGTCGCAGCCGAGCCGGAGCCCATGGAATATGTTCGCGTTTGCGACGCTTTCGGCACCGGCTACTTCTACATCCCAGGCACGGAGACGTGCCTAAAGATCGGCGGCTTCATCCGCTTCCAGACCTCGTTCGGTCCGGACGAAGTCAACAAACGCCAGGGCTGGGGCGCTGCCGGCACGTCTGACTGGGATGCCTTCTCGCGCGCGTACATCTCGTTCGACGCCAAGAGCGACACCGAATACGGCACGCTTACCGGCTTCTTCGCCGCCGAATTCAACGCCGACAACGACACCGACTTCGGCGACAGCATGATTGACGTCGATGAAGCCTACATTCAGCTCGGCGGCCTGAAGGCCGGCTTCTTCTACAGCTGGTGGGATAAGGGTATCAACGGTGAAACCGACACGATCGGCAACGTCACCGAATTCAACTCGATCGCCTACCTCTATGACGGTGGTTCGTTCCAGGCGGGTGCCGCAATCGACGAACTCGAGGGTCAGTCGACCAAGAGCAACGGTCTCGGCTTCGAAGGTATTGTCTCGGCTACGGTTGGTGATGTTTCATTCGACCTGCTCGGCGGCTACGACACCGAGTGGGAAGAAGGCGCAATCCGCGCCCTGCTCTCTGCTAAGCTCGGCCCGGGTACCCTCCAGGTTGCCGGCATCTGGGCTTCCGATCCGAACACCTATTGGCGCGCATCGGAATGGTCCGTCGCGGCATCGTACGCCTACAAGGCCACCGACAAGCTGAAGATCACCCCTGGCGTACAGTACTGGGACAGCCTGCGCACCGGCAACGACTTCAACAACGATCTCGACAAATGGCGCGCCGGCGTTTCATTCGACTACGCGATCACCGAGGGTCTCGCGAGCCGCGTATCGGTTCAGTACAATCAGGAAGACCTGACAGCTACGACCGACCGCGACTACGTTTCGGGCTTCGTCCGCCTGCAGCGCAACTTCTAAGAAAAGCTGCCCCGCAATTTTATCGATTGCGGGGCTGTTTGCGGCCGTCAACAAGGCTGAAGCCGGTTTTTGAACGATGCAACCACGCTGCTCCGAGGCCCGTGGGACAGCCTAGGTCCCCGGATTCCCTTTGTGTGAATTTCGCGCGGCGTCATCGTCACGGCGAAACTCAAATCATCCTGGATGCCTCACCGATTTTCCAGATTGCCGGGTCATACACCCATGCAAAAAAAGCGCGCTCAGAAACAGGTCCTGAACGCGCAGCTTCTTTAGACGGAGAAAGGCCGTTCCCACCCCCTCCTGAAAGAGTTACAGAGTTTCGAACAAGCCGATGGTTTGCGCTGAGCGCTTCGATCGAGACGCACCCACCGGCTCATACTTGACAATGTAGTCCAGCGCGCATCCAGCGACGTAAATGCATCCCTTGGAGTCCAGCGCCATAGTATGCGCCCGTTTGAGGTGTTCACCGTCCTCGGCGAAGGGCTCATCCCTGCCCCAGCGGCAGATTATTCCGCCGTTCAAGTCGAAAACGGTGATCTGTCCGGGGCTCTCCAAGACGTGAATTCGATCGAATGCGTCAATAAAAATGTCGTTGGGTCGGTTCAGATCCCCCCAAGTCGCGAGGTGTTCTCCGGTCTGCGTAAACACTTGCAGGCGCGAATTTTCCTTATCCAGGACATAAACGCGACCGTCCCGGCCGATTCTGAGGCAGTGCGGTGAGTGAAATTGACCTGGACCGCTTCCTGGCGAGCCCCATGAAAGCAAGAGTTCGCCGCCGCGACCGAATCGATGCACGCAAGCGTTGCCATAGCCGTCAGTGACAAACATCTCGCCATTCGGGCTTTTGGCTATCCCTGTCGGCCGGTTGAATGGCCCGGCTGAACGAACAATCGTTTCGGGGCTTTTCCCATCATACCCGGTCTTTGAGCCGACGCCCTTTTCGCCCCACGTACGGATAAGTCGTCCGTCCGTCGTAAACTGCCGGACGGTGTGGTCTTTGTCGTCTGCGCAAAACACATTGTCGTCTGCGTCGATGTAAATGCCATGTGCCCGTGTGAATACACCGGCACCCCACGAACCGACAAACGCACCGTCTTGTTCGAAGACCAGAACCGGATTTGGGGTGCGCGCGAACAGGTACACGCGGTCTCGAGAATCAACGGCCAACCCGCTGATCTTGTCGAAGGTGACGCCTCCCGGTAGTTCGCCCCAACCGTCCACCTTTCGGTATTGAAGCGAGCCTTTGCCAACTGTCATCTTGCATTTCCTCCCTTGTGAAATTGTCACGCCTCACTCAGCCAGACATCCTGAAGGCGCCGCGCATTGTCCGGTTGCGGATGGAGCACCATCCCGTGCACTTTCGATGACATCCCAAGGAAGCGTGTCTTCCAGTAAAGCCCGATCCATCCGAACTGATTTAGAGCGGCGAGCTCCATCCGCTTTACCTGCTCGCGCCGGGACCCCGGATCGGCGAGCAGTCGCTGTTCGTTGTAGATTTCATCTACGGCCGGGTCACATGCTGCCGACTGGTTCCTCGTTCCGTGACAGGTGTGAAAATCACCGAAGAACGCGTCGGGATCGTTGATCCCTGCACCGAGCCCATCAGTAAGCAATTCGAAGTTCCGAGCCTCGACATTGTCGAAGTATGCAGCGCTTTCCTGCAAATCGATCCTTGTTTTCACACCGATTCTTGAGAGCTGGTCCTGCACGAAGACGGCTCGGGCTTCATGGATCCCTGCCTTCCTCGCGGTGATGGTTGCAGACAGCCCCTGGGGAAACCCGGCCTCGGCTAACAGACGCCTCGCCTCGGCACGGTTAGCTTCCGTATCTCTCCCGTAACCGGGAACGGTGAGGAGTTCCTGGTCGGAGAGTGCCCATTGTCCTGGAGGCATAAGCCCGCCGACCACACCATCACCACCGAGGATGACGCGCACCGCCTCCTCCCGGCTAAGCGCCAGGCTCACAGCCTGTCGAAGCCTCTTGTCCGACCAGGGCGATTTCTTGGTGTTGATCGAGATGCCTTCGGTAGACAGGCCGATCGCCTTCTGGACAACAACCGCGTCGCCCAACTCCGACTGAATGCGCCGCGCATCACTGCCTTCGATATTGTCCCAGAAAAATAGCCGTCCGGCGGTGAAGTTTGCGTATACCGTGGCCGGGTCTGGAACGACGAAGAGCTTGATTGCATCAAGATAGGGACGCCCCGGTTGATGATAGCTTTCATTGCGGACAAGCTCGACACCAACGCCCCGGGTGTAGTTTTTCAGCCTGAAGGGTCCAGACCCGATGACCGTCTCCTTGAGGTCATTGCCGCGGGCCTCCATCACATGTTTCGGCATCACGAGCATCCAGCCGATGGCAAGTGTGCTTAGAAACGAAGGTGACGCTCGTTTCAGGTCGAAGACGACGGTATGCTCGGTCGGCGTGGAGACCGCTTCAATGACCTCCAGCAGGTCCTTGCGCGCACTCGTCTTTCCCTCTGGCGGGGCGCGCATGATATCGAAAGAGTACTTTACGTCTTCCGACGTCAAGGAAACGCCATCATGAAACCTGGCAGTTTCAATCAGATTGAAGACGTATCTGCGACCGCCGTTTTCCTCGCGCCAGTTGCGCGCCAGATCACCGATTACCCGATCCGGTGCTTCGGAGTCGAACATGACGAGGCTGTTGTAGCACGGTGCGATGACGCTCAATGTGAGCGAGCTCGTGCTCGAAACAACGTCGAAACTCGATGGGTCTCCCGAAAGCTTGCCCGTGAGCACGCCCCCGCTGCGCGGGACGGGCGCCTTCGTCGCCCTGGTATCGCTTGTGCCGGCTGCCACCCCGATCAGGCCGGCAGCCACACCACTCAACAAGAAGTCACGACGATCAATTTTGTAAACCACTCTGCGCCCTCCCAGCCGCTTCGCAAATTCACGCTACTTCAAAGACGTGTGCTGCCCTCCGATGCGCGCACCCCAAGGAAGTGATGCTCGGAATGAGCGATCGCATCCATTTCGTCGATCTCGTCACTGCGCCAACAGGCGGCATAATGCCCGGGGCTCACCTCAGAGAACGAAGGTTCCTGTGCGGCGCACTTTGCCGTCGCCATGGGGCACCGAGTGTGGAATCGGCATCCTGACGGAGGATTGAGCGGGCTCGGGATGTCGCCTTGCAGGATGATCCGTTTGCGCGTTTTCTCCACCTTCGGATCAGGAATCGGAACAGCCGAAAGCAGCGATCGCGTGTAGGGGTGCTTGGGCGCCGTATAGAGGTCAGCAGCCTTGCCGAGCTCGACGATCTTCCCAAGGTACATCACGGCGATGCGATCACTGATATGTTTGACCACCGCCAGACCGTGCGCGATGAAGAGATAGGTCAAGCCGAGCCGAGCCTGCAGATCCTCTAGCAGGTTGATGACCTGAGCCTGAATTGAGACGTCCAGCGCCGAAACGGGCTCGTCGCAGACAAGGAATTTGGGTTCCATTGCCAAAGCTCGCGCGATACCCACGCGCTGACGCTGCCCACCGGAGAATTCATGCGGATACCGCTGTGCGAAATCGGGCGCGAGTCCGACCAGCTCAAGCAGCTCTCGAACCCGCTCGTCGATAGCTGCGCTGCCCTTGCGCAGACCATGAATACGAATGGGTTCGGCAATGGCATCACCAATACTCATGCGGGGATTGAGCGATGAATATGGATCTTGATAGATCATCTGCATTTCACGACGCATGCTTCGCATTTCTTCTTCAGACGCAGATGCCAAATCCCGCCCTTGGAAGTGAACGCTACCCGACGTCGGCCTGCGCAATTGCAGGATGGCCCGGCCCGTGGTCGATTTTCCGCAACCACTCTCTCCAACCAGACCGAGTGTTTCGCCTTCGTAGATGGAGAAGGAGATATCATCGATGGCCTTGATGGCCTCTCCCGTTGGGCGTCCGAGAATCCCACCTCTCAATGGGAAATGAACCCGCATGTTTTGGACTTCAACAAGCACGGGGGCAGCGGCTTTTGCGGTGGAAGTCTGGTCTTCAGTCGTATGCAGCATTGCTTGCTCCGTGAGCGGTTCAGCCGCGAAGTTAGGGGGCTGGATGTTCATCGGGCTCCCTCCGAAATGTTGGCTATGGGCCCGCGCACGCTCAACTCTTCCGCGTTGAAGAGGCAAGCGGCCCTGTGATCCTCAGCGACGTCGCGTAGCGGCGGGATGCGTGTGTCGCACAGACCTGGCGACATGTATCGGCAGCGAGCGTTAAAGGGGCACTCGTTTCCGAGGCGGGTAACATCCGGTGGCAGCCCAGGGATCGGGATGAGCGGTTCATCGACCAAGTGATCAAGCCGGGGAATGGAGGACAGCAGCCCCATCGTGTACGGCATCCGAGGATCGTCAAAAATTCTGTCGGTCTGGGCGTCCTCGACGACCCTTCCGGCATACATGACAAGCAGGCGGTCCGCCATGCCGGCAACCACTCCGAGATCATGTGTGATCATGATAACCGCGGTCCCGAGTTCCTTCTTGATTTCGCCGATCAGTTCGAGAATTTGTGCCTGAATGGTTACGTCAAGAGCCGTCGTAGGCTCATCGGCAATCAAAAGCTCTGGATCGCAGGCAAGCGCCATCGCAATCATCACGCGCTGGCGCATGCCGCCGGAGAACTCGTGCGGGTACTCCTTGAGCCGTCTCTTGGGGCTGGGAATTCCGACAAGATCCAACAACTCTGTCGCCCTGACTTCTGCCGAGCGACCGTTCATCCCCATGTGAAGCCTCAGGGACTCGGTTATCTGCCGACCGACGGTAAGCACGGGATTGAGGGAACTCATCGGATCCTGAAAGATCATCGCGATCCGCTTGCCACGGATGCGACGCATCTCGTTCTCACTCAGGTCCAGCAGGTTCTTGCCGTCGAACAAGATCTCGCCGCCGGCAATTCCGCCCGGCGGATTTGGAACCAGCCGCATGATGGCCAGCGACGTGACACTCTTACCCGACCCGCTTTCGCCAACAATTCCAAGGGTTTCCCCCCGCTTGAGACTGAAAGAGACATCGTCTACCGCACGCACGACCCCGCGCTCGAGGCGGAATTCCACACGTAGGTTTCGAACATCCAAAAGATTAGACATTGCAACTTACCTCCCTCGGCATTGCCGAATTCAAACCCGAAGCCTTCGTATCGCCGGCGTCAGGAGAAGCAGACCGAGCGCGAACGCCAAAATGGCGGCGGACATGATGAGAAATGCGACACGTGGGCTCATCAGAGACGCCACGGTGGCGGAGAAGGCGGTACCCAGCGAAACAAGACCGCGATTTAGAAACAACGTACTCAGAACGCGCCCGCGATAATTGTCCGGGACAGTCATCTGAAGCAGCGTCGCGTGGGTTGCGTTGTAGCTCATGTACATTGCTCCGGCGGCAATCAGCAGTACGGAGGCAAGCCGCTCCGACGGATTGATTGCAAACAGGGCAAGGGCGAGACTGAACCCCAGCAGGAAGACAAGCATAGACAAGCCGCGGGTCAAAAGGCTCGGCATGTTGGCCATGAGCAAGGCGCCTATCACTGAACCGAAAGCAGCCGACGCCGTGAGGATCCCGAGTCCCACGGGCCCCGAGTGGAACACCTGCTGTGCGAAAACCGCCAACAGATTGATATACGGCTGACCGAAGAACGTGGGCACCATCGCGACCAGCACGAGAAGCAGAATAACTCGGTGACCGACGACGAACTTGAGGCCTGAGCCGATGCTCTGGGCGAGTGTCTCTTCCTTTGCCGGACCGTCCTTGACCCGCGTTTCCTGCGGAAACTGCATTGCAGCCAGGGTCCACAACACGGCCAGAAAACTGACCGCGTTGACGAGAAAGCACGCGGCCGTCCCGAAAAGCGCGATGATTGCGCCTGAGAGCAACGGGCCGATCACCTTGGTCAGGTTCATGGTCATTGTGTTCAACGCGACGGCATTCGGAAGGTCGTTGCGCGGAACGAGTTCCGAGATGAGCGAGTGGCGAGCCGGCAGATTGAAGGCGATAACCACGCCCCTCATAGTAGCGACCAATAGAATGCCGACGAGCGGAGCGTTGCCGGATAAGACCATGACTGCGAGCAGAGCCGCCAGAACCATGTTCGCGGTCTGGGTCAGCATCATCAGCTTGCGACGCTCCATCCTGTCTGCCATGGCGCCGCCAATCAAAGTGCAGAACAGGATCGGAAGGCCCCGGCATAGATTGACCATGCCGAGATAGAAGACCGATCCCGTCTGCTCCAGCACAAGCCAGTTCAAGGCAATTTGATCGAGCCAATCGCCGGTATGTGAAATGAGCGTGCCGATCCACAGCAGCCGATAATTGCGGTGTTGCAGGGCGGCCAGAAACTTCATGCGGCGTGGCTTTTGATTGAGCTCGAGCATACGGTGCTTGGTCCTCCGGCGAGGTGGACGTCCTTTCCATTTTCGTCATGTCGTTCATCTGGAACGCAGCCTGGGGTCGAGAAGATCGCGTAGTGCGTCTCCGAGGAAATTGAAGCCGAAGACAACCAGTGTGATCGCAAGACCCGGGAAGATGGCTAGCCACGGCGCTTCGGTCATGTACCGCTGGGTCTTGCCGCTGAGCATGGCACCCCACGAAGGCTCAGGCGGCGGGGTTCCCAGTCCCAGGAAGCTCAGCGATGCCTCGGACAAGATGGCACTGCCAAGGCCAGCGGTGGCCAGAATGATGTATGGAGCCAAGCAGTTGGGAAGGACGTGCCGGAACAGGATGCGCCACGTCGAAAGCCCGAGGTTGTGCGCAGCTTCGACGAATGGCTTTTCCTTCACCGCCAGCGCGGCAGACCGGATGACGCGTGCCGCGTTCGGCATGATCACCACGGCCAGCGCGATGATCACATTTCTGATGCTCGACCCGAGTGCCGCCACCATTGCCAGGGCGAGAACAAGCATCGGGAACGCCATCAGAGTGTCCATGACGCGCTGGATGATGGCATCGAGCTTGCCGCCGAAGTATCCACTCATCAGACCGAGAACCGACCCGGTTGTCGTTCCCAAGGTCACGGCCAACAGGCCAACGAAAAGCGAAATGCGGGCACCCCAGATCAGTCGGCTCAAAATGTCGCGCCCAAACTCGTCCGTACCGAACCAATTCGTCAGATTCGGCGGCATGAGAAGGTTCGCAGAGTCTATCTTCATCGGGTCGAAGGGAGCGAGCAGTGGCGCAAACAACGCCACGAGGCAGAACCCGAGGATAATCAGCGCCCCTATTGCACCGAGAGGTTTCTTCCGCGCGAGCTTTATTGCTTTGCGAAAAATGCCAGGCTTTGCGTTGGGGGCAGTGTGGCTGGTGTCAGCTATGACGGCCATTTGCGACTCCTACTCATATCGGATTCGGGGATCGAGCACCCCGTAAAGAAGATCGGTGACGAGGTTGAGGACCACGAAGAGCACGCCCATGAGGACGATGATCGTTTGAACAACCGGATAGTCGCGGTGAAAAATGGCGTCGACCAAGTAGCGGCCGATGCCTGGCAATGTGAAGATCGTCTCCATCACAACCGTACCGCTGAGCAAGTTTCCAAGTTCGATCGCGGCCAGGGTGATCACAGGCAGCAAGGCGTTGCGAAGGGCGTGAACGGTCAGAATGGACCGTAGGTTCAGACCCTTTGCCCAGGCTGTTCTGACGTAGTCTTCGCGAAGCACCTCAAGCATCGCGGATCTGGTCATTCGGCTGATGATGGCAGCGTTCGAATAGCCGATCACAAGTGCGGGCCAGAACAACTGCTGCAGGTTGATCCAGGGATCCTGGGCGAAGGACACATAGCCGAGCGGCGGAGTCCAATTGAACCAGACCGTCAGGCCAAGGATCAGCAGCGTCCCAATCCAGAAGCTTGGAAGCGCAAGGCCACCGATGCTTATGGCCCGGAAAAGATAGTCGACCCAGGTGTCTTGCTTCAGAGCGGAAAAGATCCCGATCGGCACCGCGATGATCAGTGAGATTGCAAGAGCAAACACGGCCAGCTCGATGGTTAGCGGCAAGCGCTCACCGATTTCGGCGAAAACCGGACGACCGCTCCAAAGCGAGGTCCCGGCGTCGAGCGTGAAAAGTCCACCAATCCAGTCGAAATATTGCTGATAAAGCGGCACATCGAGTCCAAGTTGAACGCGAAGTGCTTCGATCGCTTCCCGACTGGCGCCCGTGCTGCCCTCCTCGTCGCCGCCCATCAAGATCATCGCAGCCACGTCGCCAGGCAACATTCGCATGATCAGGAAGACAACGACCGAAATGCCAAACAGGATTGGCAGAAGGCTAAGGATACGCCTCGCGGCATATGACCCCATCTTAAAATTCCTTCATTTGTTTTGCCGATTTCGTCTTCGATCAGGTCCCCGTCTGTTGACGCGAACCAGCCTTGAGTTGATCGAACGCAGAGCCGTAAGTCCGGGCGAGAATTCGATGCTCGGTTTCCAAGGTGATGATCCGCACGCCCTGTTCGATCCACCAGGCTGCCTCATCCATGCCGCGCGGCGTGCAAGGATAGGTCATGGAGACTTCCTTACCGGCCTCAAGCGCAGCAAACAGGACGCGCTTTTGTGCCTCGATCACCTTGTCTTGATTGTCGCGATCATTGGGGACGCCGAGCGCAAGCGAAATGTCGCCGCGCCCGGTCGCAATTACGTCCACGCCCTCGACCTTGACGATGTCCTTGTAGTTCTCCAGGCCATCCTTGTCTTCAATCGAGACGCAAACGAGCAGCTCGTTCGCGGCCCATTCGAAGTAGTCGGCGTCAGTCATGCCGCGTCGGGAAACCGGACGGTTGGACTCGCGCACACCGGCGGGTCGGTATCGTGTGGCAGCCACTGCGGCCTGCGCGTCGTCTACCGATCGGCAATTGGGGATCGAAATCGCCTCAATGCCAAGATCCAGCATCGTCATGATCTCGTAGGCATCGTTTCGGCAGCGGATCCAAGGAGTCATGCCGCCAGCTCGGGCCGTTGCGATCATCCCATAGAGGGCCTCAACGCCGAAAGGCGTATGATACTGGTCGAACTTGACGAAGTCGGAGCCCACGTTTGCGGCAACATCAACAAGGGCTGGAGCGGGTACTTTGACATGCACTCCGTAATTGACCTTGTTTTGCTTATAGTTGCTCTTCACGCGGTTTTTCAAAGTAACCAACTCGGGTCTCCATCTTTTTTGGGTATGAGGCCTCGCTCGCGGCCCTGCGGACCGACGGTGAAGGCTGTTTGCGATTTTGAGTGTTCTGGCCGTTATCCGGCCGAGCGTGCTGTCAGGCGCGTGCACATGCGTCGGCAACCCGACGCATTGCTTTGTGATGCCTGAGAACTGGACGGTTCATCCTCTACCTCCCCCGTCGGATCCTTGTGCATCCCAACTCCTCAGTAAGGGTCGCACTCGATCCAGCCAATTTGCCGATTTATGATCGATGACTGTTATTCCTGCGAATGTACGCCCCCGGCTGACCCGCTCGCAAACGAGAATTCGTCCCTCCTGATTGACATTTTCTCAATTCAATCTTGTGCTATTGCCGTCGGTATTTATATTTGATTCACCTAAATAACCTAGACGGACCTCATGAAACTCCCGCCATTGAACCCTCTGAGAGCCTTTGAGGCGGCCGCTCGCCATGAGAGCTTTCTTGCCGCCGCCAACGAACTCAATGTCACACCAGGCGCGATAAGCCGCCAGGTCAAGACGCTCGAAGAATACCTCGGCTTTCCTCTCTTCGTTCGCGTTCACAATGGCATCGAGGTCAGTGCAGAGGCGAAGCCCTATCAGGAGGCGATGAGAGCTGCATTTTTGCTAATGGAACAGAGCACCAAGCAACTGCTTTCGGAGCGAAGCCAGAGCCCTCTCAATGTCTGGTGCTCGCGCTTGTTCATGCGGCAATGGCTCGTGCCTCGACTTGCTGACTTCCAGGACATGTATCCGGGCCAAGAAGTGCGGCTGACCGGGGGGCGCTCGGATGAACCGCTCCCCATTGAAACGGACCTGGCGATACGGTTTGGAACCGGTCCTTTCGAGCCATGGCAATCGCACTTTCTCATGGGCACCAGTATTATCCCTGTATGCAGCCCCGAATATCTCAAGCAACACGGGCCCATCGAAAGGCCCGCAGACCTTCTCGGCCACACGCTTCTGTTCACCACGACGCGTCTCGACGATTGGTATCACTGGCTAAGCTCGGCAGGGGTAGAGAATGTCGTATTTGGAAAGAAGCTCACCCTGCAAGGAGATGGTCTCGCGTACCGCGCGGCAATCGAGTCGGCCGGAGTGGCGATCGGGCGCAAAGAGTTCCTTCAGCCCGATGTGGCAGCCGGCCGACTGGTGACGCCCATTGATCACAGCGTGAGGCTGAAGGGCGACTTTTATCTGATCTACCCGAGGGCCCCGAGACACACGAGGCAATTCAACCAGTTCCGAGACTGGCTCCTCAACGACGCGAAGGAAACCTGGGACCAGCATGTCTGCGCGGATAGCAACGGCACGGCCGTGGCAAGTCCATAACGGGCGATACGAAGCTCTTCTTCCGTCACGGAGACGTGCTGTTGCCAATCCGTGGGTCATAAAGACCGATCGAGTTTTCGTATTTCTGCAGCCTTTCCGCGTCGAGATATTTCTTCTCAAGCTCGGCAACTTCAGGGAAACCTGCCAGATCAAACCCTCCGAAGCTTCCGAGCGGGTGGCTTCGAGTTTGTTCCTGATACTCATAAAGTGGGGACATTCCTCGCTCCTTCATATCGACGAGAAGATCCCACATGGCCGTAAGTCCGGCCTTGAAGAACATTGTCCCACTGGTCATCGCCACACCGAGCCCTTGCAAGGTTTCGAGCACCCTGACAGCATGCGGTACCGCGAATTCTCCGGGTTGTGCACCGGGCTGCCCCCAGGATGTCAGAAGGTCACCTTCGCGGGAAAAGCGGTGCACGCGCGCATTGCCGCAGCCATCGGCCACATAAATGTCGCCGTTCGGACCAAGCGCCGTGCCCTGTGGCCGGTTGAAAGGACCGGCCGCACGGGTCACGACGGGGGAACGTGTCTCGTGATAACCGCTATCAGACGCCTGGTTGACCTCCCCCAACACCATCAGGAGTTCCCCATCCGGGGTGAACTTTCGCACGGTGTGATCACGATCATCGGAGAGGTAGACACAGTCATCAGGCCCGATGTTGAGACTATGGGGTGTCGTGAAGATACCCGCACCCCAACCCCTGAGGTAACGACCGTCAGGATCAAATACCAAGACCGGCGTCTCTGAACGCTGGAAGACGTAGATTTCTCCGCGGGAATTCTCTGCTACGCCACTGACCATGTTCCATGTGACCCCTGGAGGCAATGTCCCCCAGTTTGGCTCGAGGTCATAGGTAAATTGCCCTTGTCCGACTGTCATTGCTGTCCTCCTCTTCGCTTTGCGCTGAAGAGAACTTTAGTGAGGCCATCGACATCATCTAATTGAATTTTGATTTGATGATTATCATTCGTATGAATAACGCACGATCTGGCCTAACCCGTTTTGAGTTTTCATCAGTTGTCGTTACGGCTTTTTCGCTTGTCACGATTGAAGCCTTGCCTTCAAAGCACCTGTCGTTTGGGCTGGCTGTTTGAAGTCAAAGGCTTTCAGGGAAGGTGATAAATGCTGCAGTTTACGTCGACGCGGACGACCACAGTCACCGCGCAGGAAGCGCTCGATTTTCACTCGCAGGGTCGTCCCGGAAAGCTGGAGATTTCTCCCACCAAGGCGATGGCCACCCAGCGCGACCTGTCGCTTGCCTATTCTCCGGGCGTTGCAGTCCCCGTGAAGGCGATCGCCGAGGACCCCAACACCGCCTATGACTACACGACGCGCGGCAACATGGTGGCCGTGATCTCGAACGGCACGGCCATTCTCGGCCTCGGCAACCTCGGCGCGCTTGCGTCAAAGCCTGTCATGGAAGGCAAGGCCGTGCTGTTCAAGCGCTTTGCCGACGTCGATTCCATCGACCTTGAAGTCGATACCGAAAACGTCGACGAGTTCATCAACTGCGTGCGTTTCCTCGGGCCCTCTTTCGGCGGCATCAATCTTGAAGACATCAAGGCGCCGGACTGTTTCATCATCGAGCAGAAGCTGCGCGAGGTCATGGACATCCCGGTGTTCCACGACGACCAGCACGGCACGGCGATCATCGCCGCAGCAGGCCTCATCAACGCGCTGGCCTTGACCGGCCGCGACTTCAAGACGACGAAGCTCGTCTGCAACGGTGCGGGTGCGGCGGCAATCGCCTGCATCGAGCTCATCAAGTCAATGGGTTTTGCCTCTGAC
>NZ_FNGR01000054.1:0-26424 GCF_900103045.1 Ensifer sp. YR511 | reverse complement strand
GATCGGCAAGGACAAGATCCACCACTACATGGGCTGCTCGACCTTCGCCAACTACACGGTGCTGCCGGAGATCGCGGTTGCCAAGGTCAACCCGGACGCCCCCTTCGACAAGATCTGCTACATCGGCTGCGGCGTGACGACCGGCATCGGCGCCGTCATCAACACGGCACAGGTGGAAATGGGTGCGACTGCGATCGTCTTCGGTCTCGGCGGCATCGGCCTCAACGTCATTCAGGGCCTGCGCCTTGCCGGTGCCGACATGATCATCGGTGTCGACCTCAACAACGACAAGAAGGCCTGGGGCGAACGCTTCGGCATGACCCACTTCGTCAACCCGAAGGAGGTCGGCGACGACATCGTGCCTTACCTCGTCAACATGACCAAGCGCGGAGCCGACCAGATCGGCGGCGCCGACTACACCTTCGACTGCACCGGCAACACCAAGGTGATGCGCCAGGCGCTCGAGGCTTCGCATCGCGGCTGGGGCAAGTCGGTCGTCATCGGCGTTGCCGGCGCCGGCCAGGAGATCTCCACGCGGCCGTTCCAGCTCGTCACCGGTCGCACCTGGATGGGTACCGCCTTTGGCGGTGCGCGCGGCCGCACCGACGTGCCGAAGATCGTCGACTGGTACATGGAGGGCAAGATCGAGATCGACCCGATGATCACCCACACGATGCCGCTCGAAGACATCAACAAGGGCTTCGAACTGATGCATTCTGGCGAGAGCATCCGCTCGGTCGTTCTCTACTAAGCTGCTATTTTGATTCAAGGAGGCGCCGGAGACGATTGATTTCCGGCGCCTTTTTCAGTCCCGTTGAGAAGTTGATTCAAAATGATCTATGTCGACGCAGACGCCTGCCCGGTGAAAGCCGAAATCCTGAGAGTGGCCGAGCGCCACGGGATCGAGGTGACCTTGGTCGCCAATTCGGGCCTGCGCCCTTCGCGCGACCCGATGGTGCACAATGTCATCGTCTCGGCAGGCTTCGACGCGGCCGACAACTGGATCGCCGAACGGGCGCACGAGGGCGATATCGTCGTTACCGCCGACGTGCCGCTTGCCGTTCGCTGCGTTGCCGCCGGCGCACTTGTCACCGGCCCCTCCGGCCGGATCTTCGACAAGGGCAATATCGGCATGGCGTCTGCGATGCGCGATCTCGGACAGCACCTGCGCGAGACCGGCGAGAGCAAGGGCTACAACGCCGCCTTCACACCGCGCGATCGATCCGCCTTCCTCGAAACCCTTGACCGACTCGCGCGTCAGTCGAGAAAATGATCGCACAACGGGCGGGACCATGGGGCCCGCAATCGCAGGGGCACTAGCATGGCAGCGACGACTAAGCTCAGGCACTGGCCGTTTTACACTGCCATTCTGTGCGCGCTCGCAAGCGTGCCTGTCCTCTGGTTCGTGGCGCAGCGTTTCGCCCTTGAAGGGGCAGCGATCACCTTCTTCTGCGTCTATCTCGTCCTATGCTGGCGGCGCTTGCGGATGATGACTGGCCGGCATCTGAAGACCCATGCCAGGAACACCGACGAGCCCGAGGTCGTGATCCTGCTCGTGACGTTCGGGGCAGCCGCAAGTTCGCTCGTATCCTTGTTTTTCGCGCTCAACGGCGAGAAGTCCGGCTCGGCGCTGGCGCTCGGCCTCGCCTTTGCCTCCGTCGTGCTCGGCTGGGCAACGATCCACATGATGGCGGCCATGCACTATGCCCATGTCTATTGGGTCCCAGCGCCCGATGGTCCGACCACCGAACCGGCACGCGGACTCGATTTTCCCGAAACGCCCGAGCCCGGCGGCTTTGACTTCCTCTATTTTTCCTTCGTCATCGGCATGACGGCGCAAACCTCCGATGTCGCCATCACCAAGACGGCCATGCGGCGCATCAACCTGATACACGCCATCGTATCGTTTTTCTTCAACACCGTGCTCGTCGCCGCCGCCGTCAATGCGGCCGTGCAGCTTGCCGGCTGAGCATCTTTATCCAAGGAGCATCCCATGAAAGTCCTTTCGCAAAACACCGCCTTCGGCGGCATGCAGGGCGTCTTTTCGCACGATTCCAGGGCCTGCAAGGGCGAGATGACCTTCGCCGTCTTCGTACCGCCACAGGCAATCAACGAGCCGCGGCCGGTGCTCTGGTATCTCTCCGGCCTCACCTGCACACATGCGAACGTCATGGAGAAAGGCGAGTACCGGCGCATGGCCGCCGAGCTCGGCTTGATCGTCGTCTGCCCGGATACGAGTCCGCGCGGCACTGATGTTCCCGACGAACTGACGAACTGGCAGATGGGCAAGGGCGCAAGCTTCTATCTCGATGCCACCGAAACGCCCTGGGCCGAGCACTACCAGATGTATAGCTACATCACCGAGGAGCTGCCCGCCTTCGTCAGCCAGCACTTCCGCATGGACATGAGCCGCCAGGGCATCTTCGGCCATTCGATGGGCGGTCACGGCGCCATGACCATCGCGCTCAAGAACCCGGGCCGCTTCAAGAGCTGCTCGGCCTTCGCCCCGATCGTCGAGCCTTCGACCGCCGACTGGTCGATCGGCGCCTTCGAGAAATATCTGGGCGCGGACCGCGCCGCATGGCGCCAATATGATGCCTGCGCGCTCGTCAAGGATGGTGCGCGCTTCCCCGAGTTCCTGATCGATCAGGGCAAGGCCGACAGCTTCCTTGAAAACGGCCTGCGTCCCTGGCTGTTCGAGGAAGCGGTCAAGGGCACCGGCATCGATTTGACGCTGCGCATGCATGAACGCTACGACCATTCCTACTACTTCATCTCGACTTTCATGGACGATCATCTGCGCTGGCATGCCGAGCGGCTGATCTAGCCACCGAATGGCGCAATTCCGTATGAAAGCCGCTTTCGCGGAATTGCGCCGTCAACCTACCCGGAGCGACTGATGACCCACCTTCTCCTTGTTGGCACCGGCGGTGCGATCGGCTCGATGCTGCGTTATCTCGTCGGTCTCTGGGCCGTTCACCGCTTCGGGTCCGGCTTTCCCTGGGGCACGTTTGGCGTCAACATAACGGGGTCGTTCCTGATCGGCGTGCTCGCCGAAGTGATCATGCGCAAGTTCGGCGCCTCGCCGGACATGCGTGTCTTCCTCATCACCGGCATTCTCGGCGGTTACACCACCTTTTCCGCCTTCTCGCTGGACGCAATCACGCTCTTCGAGCGCGGCGATGTCATGCTATCGGCCGTCTATGTCATCGCCAGTGTCGCGCTTTCGATCCTCGCGGTCTTCAGCGGGCTGGCTCTGATGCGCGCAATAGTCTAAAGGCTCGTCTTACAGGCGCTGCGTATCCAGGGGACACGCGGCGCATTGCTGCATTGTCCTTCAACCGTTGTCGCTTCGAGGGCATTGTCATGCAGCAACGAAAATATTGCGGCAGCCTTTGCGCGCCTGAAGCTTCCTCTTTGCGTCATCCCAACGCAGGGGCTTCGGACCGACGCGCGACGCTGCGACCAAACAGAAGGCAGGTTCGCTCAAATGGCAGGCATAGAACACAGGCAAGTGGACGGTGACGAGGCGGGCATGCGCCTGGATCGCTGGTTCAAGGTGCACTTTCCGGGACTGGGCTTCGGCCCGCTGCAGAAGCTTTTGCGCTCCGGCCAGATCCGCGTCGACGGTGCCCGCGCCAAATCCGACACGCGGATCCAGCCCGGCCAGACGATCCGCATTCCGCCGCTCGGAGTGGATCCCAAGGAAACCAAGACCGGGCCGATCGCCGGACGCGACCTCAGGAACTCACCTGACGGCGAACTGCTGTCGCGCATGGTGCTGCACGAGGACGCCAAGGTTATCGTGCTCAACAAGCCTGCCGGCCTTGCCGTTCAGGGCGGCTCGGGCGTCAACCGACATATCGACAAGATGCTTGAAGCCTGGACCAACCAGAAGGGCGAAAAGCCGCGTCTCGTCCACCGGCTCGACCGCGACACGTCAGGCGTGTTGGTGATCGCCCGCACCCGGGGTGCAGCGCAGAAGCTGACCGCCGCCTTCCGCGAGCGCGACACCAAAAAGACCTACTGGGCGCTGGTCAAGGGCGTGCCGCGCAAGCGCGAAGACCGCATCTCCACCTGGCTCGTCAAGGAGCAGACGCCGGATGGCGACCGTATGCGCATCGCCAAACACGGCGAAGACGGTGCCGACCACGCCATCTCCTACTACCGTATTCGCGAACAGGCCGCACAGAACCTCGCCTGGCTGGAGATGGAGCCCTATACCGGCCGCACCCATCAGCTTCGCGTCCATGCACTGCACATTGGACACCCGATCCTCGGCGACCCCAAATATTTCGACGCCGATATCAACTGGAGCCTGCCCGGCGGCATGCAGAACCGTCTGCATCTGCACGCGCGCCATATCGATATTCCTCACCCGGACGGTGGTCGCCTGCGCGTGACCGCGCCGCTGCCACCGCACATGGTCCAGAGCTGGAATCTGCTGGGCTTCGAAGAGAACGAGCCTGGCGAGGACGACTGATGAAACTGGCGCTTTTTGATTGTGACGGTACGCTGGTCGATAGCGGAGGCCTGATCCATGAAGTGATGGCGCGCACCTTCGATGCCTTCGATCTCGAGCGCCCGCCCCTCTCGGCAACCAAGAGCATTATCGGCTTGACCCTCGACATTGCCATCGCGCGCCTGCTCGGCCGCGAACATGTCGACGATCAGGCGCTGGCGATGACGGCGCACTACAAGTCGATCTTCGCCGGCGTTCGCGCAGAGGCAGGCTTCCAGGAGCTTCTGTTTCCGGGTATCGCCGACATGATGCAGACGCTGTCGTCACGCGACGCACTGTTGATCGGCGCCGTAACCGGCAAGTCGCGTCGCGGCCTGACGCATATTTCCGAGACTCACGGCTTCGACCGGATCTTCTTCGTGTCCCGCACCGCCGACGACTGTCCCTCCAAGCCGCATCCGGCCATGGTGACGGAATGCTGCTTTGAAGCCGGCATAGATGCGAAGGATACGGTCGTCATCGGCGACGCGATCTACGACATGCAGATGGCCAAAGCCGCTGGAGCATCCGCCATTGGCGTTGCCTGGGGCTATGCTTCCGTTCCCGACCTCATCGAGGCGGGCGCGGATTTCGTTGCCCGGACGCCGGCCGACATCATTGAATGGATGGAACACAATCATGTCTGATATTCGCGACGAACTCAGCGGTGCGATGAGCCACGAGGATCCGGTCCGCCGCGCGCAAATCCAGATGCTGAAGCCGCTGCCGAAGCGCTTCTACAAGGACGTCAGCGTGGCCGCGGCCGATGGCGATACGCACGCGGTGCTGCTCGACGGCCGCACCGTGCGCACGCCGGCCAAGCAGCCGCTTGCCGTGCCGACGCGCAAGCTCGCCGACATGCTCGCCGCCGAATGGGATGCGCAGGCAGAGGTCATCGATCCCGGCAAGATGCCGATCACGCGTATCGTCAATACCGCACTTGACGGCGTCGCCAAGGACCAGCGCTCGGTCTTCGACGATATCCTGCGTTTCGCCGGAACGGACATGCTCTGCTATCGCGCCGATAGCCCGGAAGGCCTCGTCGCCCGCCAGAACGAAATCTGGAACCCGGTGATCGAGTGGGCCCAGCAGGCACTCGGCGCCCGTTTCATCCTCGCCGAAGGCGTGATCCACCAGGAGCAGCCGGAGGAAGCACTTTCCGCCTATGCCGAAGGCCTGCGCGCCTTCGCAACCCCGCTCGGCCTCACCTGCGTCCACACGGTGACGAGCCTGACCGGCTCTGCGTTGCTGGCGCTCGCCTTCGCTTCCGGCCGGATATCCGCCGAAGAAGCCTGGACGGCCGCCCATGTCGACGAGGACTGGCAGATCGAACATTGGGGAACCGACGAGGAGGCCTTCCGCCGCCGCGAGAACCGCTGGCAGGAAATGCAGGCGGTCGCCACGGTTCTTGACGCCCTGCGCTGACGACACCGGATACCACGGAATGCGAAGCGGGCTGCGTGTCTTCCGACGCGCAGCCCGCTTTCTTTTTTGTTCAATATGTCGGCGTCAGAGCGGCTCTGTTCGCGCTAACGTAACGGAAGCCAATAGCCGCAGCGTTAAGCGGCCAGCTTCAGGCCGGCGATACCGCTGACGATGAGCGCGATGCAGCCAAGGCGAACGAAGGTTGCCGGCTCTGCGAAGAGGAAAATGCCGAGGATCACGGTGCCGACGGTGCCGATGCCGGTCCAAACAGCGTAAGCCGTACCGAGCGGCAGGGTCCGCACGGCGAGACCGAGCAACGCGATGCTGAGGATCATCGAACCGACGGTCAGGATCGTCGGTGTCACCCGCGTAAAACCATCCGTGTATTTGAGACCAATTGCCCAGCCGATTTCAAGAATACCGGCAAGCAGAAGAAGGAACCAGGCCATGTCAAACTCCCAAAGTTTGGAGCGAGGCCGTCCCCGCGGATGTTCGGTATCGCCTTTGCGAACCGTGCAGCCGTCTGCAACGCGGGTTCTATCTCACACTCCAGTTTCGCCGGCAAGGCGGTCAAGGGCAAATCAGCCCTGCGTCCGCGGCAAAGCTAAACCATTTCACGCTGTCGTTGAAACCATGGAAACGTGCGAGGCGCTGAGGGTCTGTAAGTCTGCCCCTACGGTGCGTTGCGCTCCCGACGGAGTTTCGCCCACCATTCCAGCCGCTTGCGGATCTCGCGCTCGAAACCGCGCTCCGGCGGATCATAGAAGGTTCTGCGCCCCATCTTCTCGGGGAAATAGTCCTGACCGGAAAAAGCATCCGGCTCGTCATGGTCGTAGCGGTAGCCGTCGCCGTAGCCCTCACCCTTCATCAGTTTCGTCGGGGCGTTGAGGATATGTTTCGGCGGCAGCAGCGAGCCGTTTTCCTTCGCCGCCCGCATCGCTGCCTTGTAGGCGGTATAGACGCCGTTCGATTTCGGCGCGGTCGCGAGATAGACGCAGGCTTCGGCAAGCGCCAGTTCGCCCTCGGGCGAGCCGAGATAGTCATAGGCGTCCTTGGCGGCGTTGCAGATCACCAGGGCCTGCGGGTCGGCAAGGCCGATGTCCTCGACCGCCATGCGCACCAGGCGCCGCCCGAGATAAAGCGGATCCTCGCCGGCATCGAACATGCGGCAGAGATAGTAGAGTGCGGCATCCGGATCAGAGCCACGCACCGACTTGTGCAGGGCCGAGATCAGATTGTAGTGGCCGTCCTGGCCCTTGTCATAGACGGGCGCCCGGCGCTGTACGATGTTCTGGAGTGCTGCCGCATCGAAGATCTCGTCGCGGCGCGCGGCGCGCCAGACTTCTTCCGCCAGTGTCAGCGCAGCGCGACCGTCGCCGTCGGCCATGCGGATGAGGCTGGCGCGCGCATCCGCATCGAGCGGCAGTTTCTTGGCCTCGGACTCTTCGGCGCGCGACAGCAGTTCCTCGATACTGTCTTCGCCGTGCGGCTTGAAGGTCAGCACCCGAGCTCGGGACAAGAGAGCGGCGTTGAGTTCGAAGGATGGGTTTTCCGTCGTCGCGCCGACAAGGATCACGGTGCCGTCTTCCATCACCGGCAGGAAGCTGTCCTGCTGTGCCCGGTTGAAGCGATGAATCTCGTCGACGAAGAGCAGCGTCTGACGGCCGGACATGCGCCTTGCCCGCGCCGCCTCGAACACCTTCTTGAGATCAGCGACGCCGGAGAAGATCGCCGAGATCTGCTCGAAGGCGAGACCCGCCTCCCCCGAAAGCAGCCGCGCCACGGTCGTCTTGCCGGTTCCGGGCGGCCCCCAGAAGATCATCGACCCGAGCGAACCGGAAGCAATCATGCGCGACAGCACGCCGTCCTCACCGGTCAGGTGATCCTGACCGGTGACTTCGGCAAGCGTTCGCGGGCGAAGCCGGTCGGCAAGCGGTCTTGCCGACGCCATTTCCGGTGGCTCGTGGGCGGTGAACAGGTCGCTCATCGGAAGAACTGACGGATGAGCTGGCCGTCGCGCTCGATCTCGACGCGCCAGAAGGAGGCATCGTCGGCCATTACCTGTTCCAGCGTCTTCGACGTGTCGATCGCCGTGCCGTTGACCGACCGCACGATGTCCTTCGGCTCGAGGCCGATGCGGGCGGCGGGCGAACCGCGATTGACCTGCATGACGACGACGCCCTGCAGCGAGGTCGACATGCGCAGCTCGTCGGCAAGGCGCGGCGACAGGTTGGCGACGACTGCACCGGCGAAGGGGTTACGACCTTCAATCAGCCGCTCATCCCGTGGCGACGTTTCTGGAGCCCGGTCGAGCTTGATCGTCACTTCCCGCGGCTTGCCGTTTTCCGATACGGAGACGCGCGCCTCATGACCGATGCCGACCGTCGTCAGGCGATAACCGAGTGCGTCGGGATGTTCGACCTCGATGCCGTTGACGGCGGTGATCACCTGGCCGGGCTTGATACCGGCCTGTTCGGCCGGGCCACCGGCCACGACGGCGGTCACCAGCGCACCACGGGCGCGGCTGAGGCCAAGGGCTTCGGCCACTTCCGAAGTGACCGGCTCGAAGCTGGCGCCGATGAAAGGACGCACGAAAGCGCCGTTGCCGCCTTCGGCCGACGCAACGAAAACCTTCACCAGATTGGCGGGGATGGCAAAGCCAACGCCGTTAGAACCGCCGCCCTTGGAGAAGATGGCCGTGTTGATGCCAATGAGCTGGCCGTTCATGTCGATAAGGCCACCGCCGGAATTACCCGGGTTGATCGCCGCATCCGTCTGGATGAAGAAGCCGAAATCGCCCGAGGAGACCTGATTGCGCGCGAGCGCCGAGACGATGCCGCTCGTCACCGTCTGGCCGACGCCGAAGGGGTTGCCGATCGCAAGCACGAGGTCGCCGACCTCGACCGCATCGGAATCACCAAGCGGCACGATGTCGAAGGGACCGTCCGACTGGATCTTCAAAACAGCGAGGTCGAGCCGGTCGTCCTTGAGCACGATCTTGCAGGGAAACTCGCGGCCATCGGCCAGCGCCACCTTGATATCGTCGGCGCCCTCGATGACGTGGTTATTGGTCACGACGATGCCGTTCTTGCCGACGATCACCCCGGAACCGAGCGAAGACTGCTTCTCCGAGCGGTTCGGCATGCGCTGGCCGAAGAACTCCTCGAAGAAGGGATCGCCGGAGAAAATCGACCGACGCTCGACCACCCGCTCGGCATAGACGTTGACGACGGCATTTGCCGTCTGCTTGACGAGAGGCGCAAAGGAAAGCTGCATTTCGGTCCGCGACTGCGGAACGCTCTTGGCCTCCTGGGCCAATGCCGGACAGGCGAGAGAAACAGCGATGACGAGCGAAACAAGCGCTCTTCGACCTACGATCATGTAAAGCATTCTCCTATTCGTCGCGGCTACGTTCAGATAGGATTTCGCGGGAAAAAAGGCAAATGTTGGCGCAGGATATGCAAAGTTGCCAGCTTCACGCGCTACGCACGAAAACGTGGTTCGCAACCCCTTTCACGGTGATCGAAAGTCTGGTGAGTTCATAGAAGACAAGGCTCATAAATCACTTCGGAAAAGACCATGCCATCTTACCGCCCGCCGCAAATCGTTTCCTCCGAGATCACCCCGGAGGCCCTCTTTTTCAACCGCCGCACCTTCCTCGGGGCTGCTGCTGGCGGCGGCATGCTGCTTGCGGGCAGCGGCACGGGGCTGGCGGCCGCACTCGGCGCGCCCAAGAGCAAATATACTGTCGACGAAGACCTGACGCCGGAGGCCGACGTCACCAGCTACAACAATTTCTATGAGTTCGGGACCGGCAAGGGCGACCCGGCTGCCAATTCGAACAGCTTCAAGGCAACGCCCTGGACGGTGAAAGTCGATGGCCTCGTCGGCAAGCCGAAGGAATTCGGGCTCGAGGAACTGCTCGCGCTCCCGATCGAGGAACGCGTCTACCGCATGCGCTGTGTCGAGGCCTGGTCGATGGTGATCCCCTGGACCGGGTTTCAGCTCTCGGCCCTGCTCGACAAGGTAGAGCCGCTTGGCAGCGCGAAATATGTCTCGTTCGAAACCGTGGTGCGCCCGTCGGAAATGCCGGGACAATCCGGTTTCTTCCAGCCGCTTGCCTGGCCCTATCGCGAAGGGCTGAGGCTCGACGAGGCCCGTCACCCGCTGACGCTGCTGTCCGTCGGCGTCTACGGCAAGACGCTTCCCAACCAGAACGGCGCGCCGATCCGGCTGGTTACCCCCTGGAAATACGGTTTCAAGGGGATCAAGTCGATTGTGCGCATTTCGCTCACGGAAACCCAGCCACCGTCCACCTGGAACCTCTCGGCGCCGAACGAGTACGGCTTCTTTGCCAACGTCAATCCGGCGGTCGATCATCCACGCTGGAGCCAGGCAACGGAAAACCGCATCGGCGGTGGCGGCTTCTTCGGCTCCAACCGGCGCGATACCCTGCCCTTCAATGGCTATGCCGACGAGGTGGCCGGACTTTATGCCGGCATGGATCTCAGAGCGAACTATTGATCATGGCCCGCCTGCCCTCGCTCCCGAAACGCTACCATTCGGCCTCGCTCTGGGGGCTCTACGGCTTTGGCCTACTGCCCGCCGCCTATGCATTCTATCTCGGCGCTACGGGCCAACTGCCCGGAAACCCGGTCAAGGAATTCGAACACCTGCTCGGCCTCTGGGCGCTGCGTTTCCTCGTCG
Source organism: Ensifer sp. YR511 (assembly GCF_900103045.1). Classification (NCBI taxonomy): domain Bacteria; kingdom Pseudomonadati; phylum Pseudomonadota; class Alphaproteobacteria; order Hyphomicrobiales; family Rhizobiaceae; genus Ensifer; species Ensifer sp. YR511. The sequence goes on along the minus strand of NZ_FNGR01000054.1, from coordinate 15,791 downwards.
CGACATTGGCGATCTCGCCGATTCGCGACCTATTCGGCATCAACTGGCTGCGCTATCGGCGGGCCCTGGGTTTGCTGGCGTTCTACTATGTGCTGATGCACTTCCTCGCCTACATGCTGCTCGATCAGCGGCTAAACTTTCCGAACATACTGGCCGACATCGCCCGCCGCCCCTTCATCACCATCGGCATGGCCGCACTCGTCATGCTGATCCCGCTGGCGCTCACCTCCAACAACTGGTCGATCCGCAGGCTTGGTACGCGGTGGAACACGCTTCACCGCCTGGCCTATGTGATCGCCGCCGCCGGCGCCGTGCATTTTTCGATGTCGGTGAAGGTCATCGGCGCCGAACAGCTGCTTTATCTCGGGCTCGTCGCCGTACTGCTTGTCTGGCGGCTGGTGCGCAAGCCGTATCTGCGGCGCAAGCGACAGGCGGCCAATGCGCCGGTCAGAACCGCCGCCGGAAGCGCCTGAGGCCATCTTCGCCTCGCCAGGACATCGACCCTCGATCGCATTTCGACGAAACGGTGACAGAACGAGCACACCGTCAAACGCACGCTAAGCAACAGCCCCAAAAGAAAAAGCGGCCGGGTGACGAACACCCGGCCGCTTCAATTTTCTGCCTTCGATCGGCTTAGGCTGCTTCAGCAGCTTCGGCTTCTGCAGCAACGCGGGCGAGATCCTTCGCGCCCTTTGCCGAGACGTCGCGGTCAACGAATTCGATGACGGCGAGCGCGGCGTTGTCGCCGTGACGGAAGCCAGCCTTCATGATGCGCAGGTAGCCGCCGTTGCGGGTGGCGTAGCGCGATGCGATCGTGTCGAACAGCTTGGCAACGACAGCGGCGTCGCGGATCTGCGAGATCGCCTGGCGGCGAGCGTGCAGGTCACCGCGCTTGCCGAGCGTGACGAGCTTCTCGACGATCGGGCGGATTTCCTTGGCCTTCGGCAGGGTCGTAACGATCTGCTCGTGTTCGATCAGCGAAGCTGCCATGTTGGCAAACATCGCCTTGCGGTGGCTGGCGGTTCTATTCAGCTTGCGGCCGGCTTTACCGTGGCGCATGGCTATTCTCCTTCACTTGCAGGCATTCGCCCGCAGTCTAATGGTTAGTATTGGTCTTCGTAACGCTTGGCGAGATCTTCGATGTTCTCGGGCGGCCAGGACGGCACTTCCATGCCGAGGTGCAGGCCCATGGAAGCGAGAACTTCCTTGATTTCGTTCAGCGACTTGCGACCAAAATTCGGCGTGCGGAGCATTTCTGCTTCGGTCTTCTGAATGAGGTCGCCGATGTAGACGATGTTGTCGTTCTTCAGGCAGTTGGCCGAACGGACCGAAAGTTCCAGTTCGTCGACCTTCTTGAGAAGCGCCGGGTTGAAGGCGAGTTCGGTAACTGCCTCTTCCTCTGCTTCCTTCTGCGGCTCGTCGAAGTTGACGAACACCGACAGCTGGTCCTGAAGGATGCGGGCCGCAAATGCGATCGCATCTTCACCGGTGACGGAACCGTCCGTCTCGATCGACATCGTCAGCTTGTCATAGTCAAGAACCTGGCCTTCGCGGGTGTTTTCCACCTTGTAGGACACTTTCTTGACCGGCGAGTACAGGCTGTCGACCGGGATCAGGCCGATCGGAGCATCTTCCGAACGGTTGCGATCAGCCGGCACGTAACCCTTGCCGTTGTTGACGGTGAACTCCATGCGGATCTCAGCGCCCTCGTCGAGGGTGCAGATCACATGGTTCGGGTTGAGGATTTCGATATCGCCAACCGTCTGGATGTCACCGGCGGTTACAACGCCCGGACCCTGCTTGCGCACGACCATGCGCTTTGCGTCGTCGCCATCCATCTTGATGGCGATTTCCTTGATGTTGAGCACGATGTCCGTCACATCTTCCCGGACGCCCGGGATAGAGGAGAACTCGTGCAGGACGCCGTCGATCTGCACTGCGGTGACAGCAGCACCGCGCAGCGACGACAGCAGCACGCGGCGAAGCGCGTTGCCGAGCGTCAGACCGAAGCCGCGTTCAAGCGGTTCCGCAACCAACGTTGCCTTGGTGCGGCCGGAGGAGACGAACTCCACCTTGTTCGGCTTGATCAGTTCCTGCCAATTCTTCTGGATCATGTTTTCTGCCTTCCGTTCGTTGCCACCATCCAATCGTGGCAACCGAGCCCCGAAGACCGGGAGCGCGCGTCTGCGCCCTCACCGGCATGTTGAATGCATATGATCAGACGCGGCGCTTCTTGCGCGGGCGGCAGCCGTTGTGCGGGATCGGGGTCACATCGCGGATCGAGGTGATCATGAAGCCCGCAGCCTGCAGCGCGCGAAGTGCGGATTCACGGCCGGAACCCGGACCGCAAACTTCGACTTCCAGCGACTTCATGCCGTGTTCCTGAGCCTTCTTGGCGCAGTCTTCAGCGGCGATCTGTGCGGCAAACGGGGTCGACTTACGCGAACCCTTGAAACCCTTGGCACCGGCAGACGACCAGGCAATCGCGTTGCCCTGTGCGTCGGTGATGGTGATCATGGTGTTGTTGAACGACGAATTGACGTGCGCGACGCCAGACGTGATGTTCTTGCGTTCGCGACGGCGAACGCGGGTGGCTTCCTTGGCCATAGGATCCCTTTCTTAGATCTCTGCACCGCCGTAATTCCAGCGGCTCCACCGGGAAAAGGATTTGACGTCCCCTGCCCTGCATCTTCATTTCCCGCAGGACGAGATATCGTCCGGCGAACATATCGCCCGGCCGGATCGGCCGAACAAAGGTCAGGCAAACGCCCTTCCAAACTGCAAAAGGAGGCCGGCGCTTGACACCAGCCTCCCAATCTCCCTTTTCGGGAAATTACTTCTTCTTACCGGCAATCGCCTTCGCCGGACCCTTGCGGGTGCGGGCGTTGGTGTGGGTGCGTTGACCGCGAACCGGCAGGCCACGACGGTGACGCAGGCCGCGGTAGCAGCCGAGGTCCATCAGGCGCTTGATGTTCATCGAGGTCTCGCGACGCAGGTCACCTTCGACCTGGTAGTCGCGGTCGATCGTTTCGCGGATCTGCAGGACTTCAGCGTCCGTCAGCTGATGCACGCGACGATCAGCCGGAATACCGACCTTCTCGATGATTTCCTGTGCGAATTTCGGGCCGATCCCGTGAATGTAGGTCAGCGCAATAACTACGCGCTTTGCCGTCGGGATGTTGACGCCAGCGATACGTGCCACGTCTATTCTCCTTGCGTTCCAGTTGCCATCCGGCAATAGGTGCTTCGTTACGCGACCTCGAAGAGCCGCACGTTGATTGAGGTTCGAGACACGTCAAAAACGACCGTACCCGGACTTCATTTTCTTTGAAGACCGCGCCGACCGCTCTCATGTCGCGAGTTGGCGCTGTCTTTGGCGGAATCGGCCGGAAAAGTCAACTCCCCGGCAGTTCCTTTTCGGCAAAGACCAGTGTCTAAGCCAGAATCTTCTCGATCTCGGCGGTGACGGTGTTCACTTCCGCCATGCCATCAACCGTTCTGAGCTGCCCCGTTCCGGCGTAGTGCTCCGAGAGCGGCGCCGTCTTTTCACGGTACTCGGTCAGCCGGCGCTTGAAGGCTTCCGGATTGTCGTCCGAACGGACGGTTCCGCCGGCTGCGATGGTTTCCGCTACGCGATTCTCCATCCGCTTTACAAGGGCTGCCTCGTCGACCTTGAGCTCGATTACGGCATCGAGCTTCAGACCCTTGCCCTCGAGCATCTTGCCGAGCGCAATCGCCTGCGGAACCGTGCGCGGGTAACCGTCAAGGATGAACCCCTTCGCGCAGTCCGGCTGGTCGATGCGATCCGACACGATTTCGTTGACGATCTCATCGGATACCAGCTGACCGGCATCCATGACCGCCTTCGCACGCTTGCCGACCTCGGTCGCCTGGGCGACGGCCGCCCGCAGCATATCTCCTGTGGAAAGCTGCGGAATGCCGTATCTCTCCGTCAGAAGCTTGGCCTGTGTCCCCTTGCCAGCGCCCGGCGGTCCCAAAAAAATCAGTCTCATCGTCCCCTCTTTCCTCCGCGCAGCTTCGACTTCTTGATCAGCCCCTCATATTGCTGTGCGATGAGGTGGCCCTGGATCTGTGCTACCGTATCAAGGGTGACGCTGACAACAATCAAAAGCGACGTACCACCAAGGTAGAACGGCACGCCGGTCTGAGCGATCAGAACTTCCGGCAGAATGCAGACGAAGATCAGATAGGCCGCACCGATCACGGTGATGCGCGTCAGGACATAATCGATATATTCCGCGGTACGCTCGCCCGGACGAATGCCCGGAATGAAGCCGCCGTGCTTCTTCAGATTGTCAGCCGTATCCTTCGGATTGAACACGATCGCGGTGTAGAAGAAGGCGAAGAACGCGATCATCGCACCGTAAAGCACCATGTAGAGCGGCTTGCCGTGCGCAAGTGCGCCAACCACGGTGGTCGCCCAACCCGGCAGCGTCGCCGTATTGGCAAAGCCTGCGAGCGTTGCCGGCAGAAGCAGCAGCGACGAGGCGAAGATCGCCGGGATGACGCCCGCGGTGTTGAGCTTCAGCGGCAGGTGCGAGGTGTCGCCCTGGAACATGCGGTTGCCGACCTGGCGCTTCGGATACTGGATCAGAAGCCGCCGCTGCGCACGTTCGACGAACACGATGAGCGCGATGACGCCGACGACCATGACGATGATCGCGAGGATCAGCGGGGTGGACAGAGCGCCGGTGCGGCCGAGTTCGAGCGTGCCAGCGAGAGCCGTCGGCAGATGTGCGACGATACCGGCGAAAATGATCAGCGAGATGCCGTTGCCGATGCCGCGCGAGGTGATCTGTTCACCGAGCCACATCAGGAACATGGTGCCGCCAAGCAGAGAAATGACGGTCGAAACACGGAAGAACCAACCCGGATCGTTGACGAGGCCGTTGCCGCTCTCGAGACCGACGGCGATGGCGTAAGCCTGCGCCGTGCCGAGAAGCACCGTGCCGTAACGGGTGTACTGGTTGATGATCTTGCGGCCCTGCTCGCCTTCCTTTTTCAGCTGTTCCAGTGCCGGAACGACAGAGGTCATCAGCTGAACGATAATCGAAGCAGAGATATAGGGCATGATGCCGAGCGCGAAGATCGCCATGCGCTCAACTGCACCGCCCGAAAACATGTTGAAGAGGCCGAGGATACCGCCGCTCTGGCCGCGGAATGCCTGGGCAAACGCTTCCGGGTTAAGACCGGGCAGCGGGATATAGGTGCCAAGACGGTAAACCAGAAGCGCACCAAGCGTGAACCAGAGCCGTTTCTTCAGATCTTCCGCCTTGGCGAAAGTCGAGAAATTCAGGTTCGAGGCGAGCTGTTCCGCTGCAGAAGCCATGCAATTCTCCGCGTACCAAATCTCGGAATCAGCGGGAACACCCGGTCCGTTCCGGAAGGACTAACTTTTCGTCTTGAAAACCGGACGCGAGGCGATTGTGTCTGCAATCGGATGCCTCACCGTGGTTTCCGCTATGTCCGCCGCGGCGAGCGATTCGCGCTTGCGGACGTGAGGCTCACATATGGGAGCAAAACCGCCCGGAGTGAAGCACCCCGGGCGGTTCATCAATAATATTATTCAGCAGCCGCAGCGAGCAGCTTGATCGAGCCGCCAGCCTTTTCGATCTTCTCGATCGCCGACTTGGAAGCACCGGCAACTTCGAGCGAAACCTTCGCCTTCAGTTCGCCGTCGGCCAGAACGCGGACGCCGTCCTTTTCGCGACGGATGACGCCGGCAGCCTTGAGGGCAGCTGCGTCAACGGTCTTGGAAGCATCGAGCTTCTTGGCGTCGATTGCCGTCTGGATACGGCCGAGCGACACGACAACAAACTCCGAAGCGAAGATGTTGTTGAAGCCGCGCTTCGGCAGACGACGGTAGATCGGCATCTGGCCGCCTTCGAAGCCGTTGATGGCGACGCCCGAACGAGCCTTCTGACCCTTCACACCGCGACCGGCGGTCTTGCCGGAGCCCGAGCCGATACCACGGCCAAGACGCTTACGGCTGTGGGTCGAGCCTTCGTTGTCCTTGATTTCATTCAGTTTCATGAGCTTATCCCCCTCACTTCTCGTCGACGACGCGAACGAGGTGCTGGACGGTCCGGATCATGCCACGGACAGACGGAGTGTCTTCCAGCGTGCGAACCCGGTGCATCTTGTTGAGGCCCAGGCCGATCAGCGTCTGACGCTGTACGGCCGGACGGCGAATGGGGCTACCGATCTGCTCGACGGTAACGGTCTTCGCTGCGACTTCTTTCTTAGCCATCTGTCAGCTCCCTTATTCTTCGGAAGCAGCGCCGGAGGAAACACGACGAGCCTGGAGCGTGGCGTACTTCATGCCGCGCTGAGCTGCGATGTCCTTCGGGTGCATCTGGTTCTTGAGGGCGTCGAACGTTGCGCGAACCATGTTGTAGGGGTTCGACGAACCGGTCGACTTGGCAACGACGTCATGAACGCCGAGCGTTTCGAAGACGGCGCGCATCGGGCCACCAGCGATGATACCGGTACCGGCCTTGGCCGAACGCAGCAGCACCTTGCCGGCGCCATGACGACCGTGAACGTCGTGATGCAGGGTACGACCACCACGCAGCGGGACGAAAATCAGGTCGCGCTTTGCGGCTTCGGTTGCCTTGCGGATGGCTTCCGGCACTTCGCGTGCCTTGCCATGACCGAAGCCAACGCGGCCCTTCTGGTCGCCAACGACGACGAGAGCGGCGAAACCGAAACGACGACCGCCCTTCACCACCTTGGCGACGCGGTTAATTGCTACGAGCTTATCGACAAATTCGCTGTCGCGCTCTTCGCGGTTCTGGCGATCTTCGCGAGAACCCTTTCTTTCCTGTGCCATTGTCCTTTTCCTTTTTCTTTTCCGGGTGCAATCGGCAGATTGACAAAAGTCGCCCCCGTCCGATGGATCGGATGCGACCGGAAACCTATGAGAGTGCCAGGCAGGCGCAACGCCCGCCTGGCGACCGATCAGAAGTTCAGACCACCTTCACGGGCAGCATCGGCCAAAGCCTTGATGCGGCCGTGATAGATGAAGGCGCCACGATCAAAGACAACGTCCTTGACGCCAGCCTTAGCGGCACGCTCAGCGATGAGCTTGCCGACGGCAGCAGCAGCTGCCGTGTCAGCGCCCGTCTTCAACGACGAACGCAGATCGGTATCGAGCGTGGAGGCAGACGCAAGCGTCTTGCCGGCCACGTCGTCGATAACCTGTACGTAGATGTTCTTCGACGAGCGATGAACCGACAGGCGCGGACGGCCATTGGCGACCGCCTTGATTTGACGGCGCACGCGGTTGGCGCGACGCACAAGAGTATCTTTCCTGCTAGCCATTTCGCGTGATCCTTACTTCTTCTTGCCTTCTTTGCGGACAATCCGCTCTTCGGCATACTTGACGCCCTTGCCCTTGTAGGGCTCGGGGCCGCGGTATTCGCGGATTTCCGCGGCAACCTGGCCGACCTGCTGCTTGTTGATGCCGGACACGATGATTTCGGTCGGCTTCGGAACAGCAATCGTGATGCCTTCCGGGGTCTGGTAGACGACGTCGTGGCTGAAGCCGAGCGCCAGCTGCAGGTTCTTGCCCTGCAGCGACGCACGATAACCAACGCCGTTGATTTCGAGCTTGCGCTCGTAACCGTCCTTGACGCCCTTGAAGATGTTCTCGATCATCGTGCGGGACATGCCCCACTTCGAACGAGCATCCTTGCTCTGGCTGAGCGGCTGTACAACAACCGCATTTTCTTCGAGCTTTACCGATACTTCGTCGTTTGCAACAAAGAACAGTTCGCCCTTCGGGCCCTTCGCCGTTACCTTCTGGCCATCAACGCTTGCCGTGACGCCTGCCGGAACCTGAACGGGCTTCTTACCGATACGAGACATTTTTATACCTGTCTGTTCGCTATGGAGAACTTGCTACCGTCTTCGATTAGAAGACGGAGCAAAGGATCTCGCCACCAACATTCTGTTCGCGTGCCTGATGATCGGCCATCACGCCCTTCGGGGTCGAAAGGATGGTGATGCCGAGGCCGTTCGCGACCTGCGGAATGGACTTAACCGAGACATAAACTCGGCGGCCCGGCTTGGAGACGCGTCCGATCTCACGGATCACGGAAGCGCCTTCGTAGTACTTCAGTTCGATGTTCAGCTCGGCCTTGCCGTTGCCGAATACGACTTCGGAGTAACCACGGATGTAGCCTTCAGCCTGAAGAACATCCAGAACACGTGCACGGAGCTTCGAAGCCGGCGTGGAAACGCTCGACTTGCGGCGAGCCGCGCCGTTACGGATACGGGTGAGCATATCGCCCAGCGGATCAGTCATTGCCATGTGCCCGTCTCCTTACCAGCTCGACTTGACAATACCCGGCACCTTGCCGAGGTTGCCCAGTTCGCGAAGCGCAATACGCGACATACGAAGTTTACGATAGAAGGCGCGCGGACGGCCGGTAACTTCGCAACGGTTGCGGATGCGGGTCTTGGATCCATCGCGCGGCAGGCCTGCCAGCTTGATGGTTGCCTTGAACCGCTCTTCAATCGGCAGAGACTGGTTCATGATGGTCGCCTTCAGAGCGGCACGCTTTGCAGCCTGCGAGGCAACCAGTTTGCGGCGGCGCTTGTTCTTTTCAACTGCGCTCGTTTTCGCCATTACAGTTATCCTTCTTTACGCTTGTCGTTACGGATTACTGACGGAACGGGAAGTTGAACTCTGTGAGCAGAGCGCGAGCTTCGTCGTCGTTAGTAGCCGTCGTGCAAACGATGATGTCCATGCCCCACATCTGATCAACCTTGTCGTAGTTGATCTCAGGGAACACAATGTGTTCCTTGACGCCCATGGCGAAGTTGCCACGTCCGTCAAAGGACTTCGGATTGAGGCCACGGAAGTCGCGAACGCGCGGAAGCGCGATGTTCACGAGGCGATCCAGGAACTCAAACATCCGAACGCCGCGCAGGGTAACCTTGGCACCGATCGGCATACCTTCGCGAAGCTTGAAGCCTGCGATGGAGTTGCGAGCGCGGGTGATTACCGGCTTCTGACCAGCAATCGCTGCGAGGTCGGCTGCAGCAACGGTCGGCTTCTTGGAGTCGCCCGTCGATTCGCCAACGCCCATATTGATGACGATCTTGTCGAGGCGCGGGATCTGCATTTCGTTGGCGTAGGAGAACTTCTCCTGCATAGCCGCACGAATACGCTCGACATATTCCTTCTTGAGCCGCGGCTCGTAAGCGGACTTAGCCATCGATCACTACTCCCGAACGCTTGGCCACGCGGACCTTCTTGTCGCCATCGATCTTGAAACCGACGCGGGTCGGCTTGCCGTCCTTCGGATCGGCAATCGCGATGTTCGAAAGATGGATCGAGGCTTCCTTGTTGATGATGCCGGCTTCCTGGCTCTGGGTCTGGCGCTGGTGACGCTTCACCATGTTTACGCCACGCACGACAGCCCGGTCTTCCTTCGGCATTACCTGTACGACTTCGCCGGTACGACCCTTGTCCTTACCGGTGAGAACGACGACTTTGTCGCCTTTGCGAATCTTTTGCATCTCTCAACGCTCCCTTAGAGTACTTCTGGAGCCAGCGAGATGATCTTCATGTGGTTCTTGGCGCGAAGTTCGCGCGGAACCGGTCCGAAGATACGGGTGCCGATCGGCTCTTTCTTGTTATCGATAAGAACGGCTGCGTTGGTGTCAAAGCGGATGACAGAGCCATCCGGACGGCGGATGTCCTTCGCAGTGCGAACGACAACAGCCTTCATGACATCACCCTTCTTTACGCGGCCGCGCGGAATGGCTTCCTTGATCGAAACGACAATGATGTCGCCGACCGACGCATACTTGCGCTTGGAGCCGCCCAGCACCTTGATGCACATGACACGACGTGCGCCGGAATTATCCGCCACGTCGAGGTTTGTTTGCATCTGAATCATGTCAGGTCGCCTTCTTGTTGTTACCAGGCCGGTTGGGTCGAAACCCCCTCGCCCGGCTTATAGTGCTCATCTCAAAGCAAAAGAACGCCCGGAATCGAGCGTTCCCCTGCTTCAATTGCGTGCTTCATACAGGTATTTTCCCAAGACGCAAGGGTCTTGGCGTCAAAACCTGCTGAAATCAAGCGTGGGCGGCGACTACCGTCCAGCGCTTATCCTTCGAGATCGGCGCACATTCCTCGATGGAAACGACGTCACCAACCTTGTACTGGTTGTTTTCGTCATGCGCCTTGTACTTCTTGGAGCGACGGACGGTCTTCTGGAGGATCGGATGCGCAAAGCGGCGCTCGACCCGTACGACGACGGTCTTGTCGTTCTTGTCGCTGACAACAGTGCCCTGCAGAATGCGTTTCGGCATATTTTCTGGTCCTTAGGCCTTGGCTTCTGCCGCCTTCTGGCGGGCAATGGTTTTGACGCGTGCGATGTCCTTGCGGACTTCGTTGATACGCGAAGACTTCTCGAGCTGGCCGGTTGCCTTCTGGAAGCGCAGGTTGAACTGCTCCTTCTTCAGCTTGGCGAGCTCTTCGTTGAGTTGATCGGCGCTCAGGGCGCGAACATCTACGGCTTTCATGAGTTCACTCCTTACTCTGCGATACGCTGCACGAAGCGCGTCTTGACAGAGAGCTTGGCAGCGCCAAGACGAAGTGCCTCACGGGCAAGTTCTTCGCTGACACCATCGATCTCAAACATCATTCGGCCGGGCTTGACCTTGCATGCCCAGTATTCGACCGAACCCTTACCCTTACCCATGCGGACTTCCGTCGGCTTGGCGGTGACCGGAACGTCAGGGAACACACGGATCCAGACGCGGCCGGCGCGCTTCATGTGACGCGTGATCGCGCGGCGGGCCGCTTCGATCTCGCGTGCATTCACGCGGTTGGGTTCCTGAGCCTTAAGGCCGAATTCGCCGAAAGCGAGATCAGATCCGCCCTTGGCTACGCCCTTGATGCGGCCCTTGAACTGCTTGCGATACTTCGTACGCTTTGGCTGCAACATTTTTTTACTTCTCCGATATTGGCTGCCAAACGCGAATGTTACGCGTTTTCACGACGGCGGTCACGATCGCCACGGTCGCGATCACGGCCTGCCGGGCCCTGGTTGTCACTTTCGATCGCGCGACGCTCCGAAGCCATCGGATCGTGCTCAAGGATTTCGCCCTTGAAGATCCAGACCTTGATGCCGCAGATACCGAAAGCGGTTTCCGCTTCAGCCGTGCCGTAGTCGATGTCCGCACGCAGCGTGTGCAGCGGAACGCGACCTTCGCGGTACCATTCGGTACGAGCGATTTCGGCGCCACCGAGGCGGCCGGCGCAGGTGATCTTGATGCCTTCGGCGCCAAGACGCATGGCCGACTGAACAGCGCGCTTCATCGCACGGCGGAAAGCCACGCGGCGCTCGAGCTGCTGGGCAATCGACTGAGCGACGAGGGTCGCGTCGACTTCCGGCTTGCGCACTTCAACGATGTTGAGGTGCGTTTCGGAGCTGGTCATCTCGGAAAGCTTCTTGCGGAGCTTCTCGATGTCAGCGCCCTTCTTGCCGATGATCAGGCCCGGACGAGCGGAGTGGATCGTGACGCGGCACTTCTTGTGCGGACGCTCGATTACCACCTTGGCGATGCCGGCAGCCTTCAGTTCTTCCATCAGGTAAGCGCGGATCTTCAGGTCTTCGTGAAGAAGCTGGCCGTATTCGGCGTTGTCCGCGAACCAGCGGCTGTCCCAGGTCCGGTTGATACCGAGACGGAAGCCGATCGGATTAATCTTCTGACCCATTATGCGGCCTCCCCTTTGGCTTCCACTTCACGGACGACGATCGTCAAGTGCGAGAACGGCTTTTCGACACGCGATGCACGGCCGCGACCACGAGCGTGGAAGCGCTTCATGACAATCGACTTGCCAACGTAAGCTTCTGCAACGACGAGCGAATCGACGTCGAGATCGTGGTTGTTCTCCGCGTTTGCGATGGCAGATTCAAGGGTCTTCTTGACCGTCTCTGCAATGCGCTTGCGGGAGAATTCCAGTTCGGCCAGAGCGCGATCGACCTTCTTGCCGCGGATCATCGCGGCAACCAGGTTGAGCTTCTGGGGGCTGACGCGGATCGTGCGCGCAACTGCCTGCGCCTCATTATCCTTCAGCCGGCGTTCGGCTTTTGCCTTGCCCATTGTTACTTCCTCTTTGCCTTCTTGTCCGCACCGTGACCGTAGTAGGTCCGGGTCGGAGAGAATTCACCAAACTTGTGGCCGACCATGTCTTCGTTGACGCTGACCGGAACGTGCTTGCTGCCGTTGTAGACGCCGAAGGTGAGACCGACAAACTGCGGAAGGATCGTGGAGCGACGGCTCCAGATCTTGATCACTTCGTTGCGACCGCCTTCGCGGACCTTCTCAGCCTTCTTGAGAAGATAACCGTCAACGAACGGACCTTTCCATACTGAACGAGTCATTCGAGACTTCCTCTCTTACTTCTTCTTCTGGTGGCGCGAGCGCATGATGAACTTGTCGGTCGACTTGTTCGAGCGCGTACGCTTACCCTTCGTGGGCTTGCCCCACGGGGTAACCGGGTGACGACCACCCGAGGTACGGCCTTCACCACCGCCGTGCGGGTGGTCAACCGGGTTCATGACGACACCGCGAACGTGCGGCTTCTTGCCACGCCAACGCGAACGACCAGCCTTACCGTCATTGATGTTGCCGTGGTCGGGGTTCGACACGGCGCCGATCGAGGCGAGGCAGGAACCATGCACCAGGCGCTGTTCACCAGAGTTCAGGCGAAGGATCGCCATGCCCTGGTCGCGGCCAACGAGCTGTGCGTAGGTACCGGCGGAGCGGGCCATCTGGCCGCCCTTGCCCGGCTTCATTTCCACGTTGTGGATGATGGAGCCGACCGGGATGTACTGCAGCGGCATCGTGTTGCCGGGCTTCACGTCAACGGCCTTTTCCGAAGCGATGACCTTGTCGCCAGCAGCAAGGCGCTGCGGAGCGAGGATGTAGGCCTTTTCGCCGTCGGCGTAGTTGACGAGCGCGATGAACGCGGTGCGGTTCGGGTCGTATTCCAGACGCTCGACCGTGCCTTCAACGTCGAACTTGCGACGCTTGAAGTCCACCAGACGATAGGTGCGCTTGTGACCGCCGCCCTGGAAGCGAACGGTGATGCGACCGAGGTTGTTGCGACCGCCCTTGGAGGACAGGCCCTCGGTCAGCGCCTTTACCGGCTTGCCCTTGTAGAGGCCGGACCGGTCAACGATGACCAGCTGGCGCTGGCTCGGGGTCGTCGGATTGAAACTTTTCAATGCCATTTTCTTGTTCCCTTTTGGGTTTTTACCCTAATGGGCCTATCCGTTAGAGACCGGTGGAGACGTCGATGGACTGACCGTCGGCGAGCGTAATGACCGCCTTCTTCACGTCCTTCTGCTTTCCGGCAAAGCCGCGGAAACGCTTCGTCTTGCCCTTGCGGACCAGCGTGTTCACGGCCGTAACCTTGACGCCGAACAGAGCTTCGACTGCAGCCTTGATTTCAGGCTTCGAAGCGTCCTTGGCGACGTTGAAGACGACCTGGTTCTGTTCGGAAACCAGCGTCGACTTTTCAGTGATCGAGGGGGACACGATCACGTCGTAGTGGCGAAGATCCGTCATTTGAACCGCTCCTCCAGAGCTTCCACGGCAGCCTTGGAAAGCACGAGCTTGCCACGGCGCAGAATGTCGTAAACGTTGATGCCCTGAACCGGCAGAACGTCCACGTTCGGGATGTTCTGGGCTGCGAGCTTGAAGTTGTTCTCGATCTCGGCGCCGCCGATGATGAGAGCGTTGGTGAGGCCGAGCGACGCGAATACGCCGGCGAGAGCCTTCGTCTTGGCTTCCTTGGCAACGAGATCGTCGATGACGATGATCTCTTCAGCCTTCAGCTTGGCCGAGAGTGCATGGCGCAGGCCGAGAGCGCGAACCTTCTTCGGCAGGTCATGGGCGTGGCTGCGAACAACCGGGCCATGAGCCTTGCCACCGCCGCGGAACTGCGGAGCACGAGCGGAGTGGTGGCGGGCGCGGCCCGTACCCTTCTGCTTGTACATCTTGGCGCCGGTGCGGGACACTTCAGCGCGGCCCTTGGCCTTGTGCGTGCCCTGCTGCTTCTTGGCGAGCTGCCAGCGAACGACGCGGGCAATGATGTCTTCACGGGGTTCGAGGCCGAAAATGGCGTCAGAAAGAGAAACCTTTCCTGCGTCCTTGCCCTCGAGGGTTTTGACGTTGAGATCCATTATTCGGCTCCCTTACTTCGATGCTTCGGCGCGCACAGCGGCCGGACGCGGAGCGCCTTCCGGGGTGCCCGACTTGATGGCGTCACGAACGACGATCCAGGCACCCTTGGAGCCGGGGACAGCGCCCTTGACCAGGATCAGACCGCGGTCTTCATCGGTCGATACGACTTCGAGGTTCTGAGTGGTGACGCGCGTCTGGCCCATGTGACCAGCCATGCGCTTGCCCTTCCAAACGCGGCCCGGGTCCTGGTTGGAACCGGTAGAACCATGCGAACGGTGCGATACGGAAACGCCGTGCGTTGCACGCAGACCGCCGAAGTTGTGGCGCTTGATGGCGCCGGCAAAGCCCTTACCGATCGTGGTACCGGTGACGTCGACGAGCTGACCGGTGACGAAATGGTTCGCCGTCAGTTCTGCACCGATGTCGATCAGGTTGTCCGCGGAAACGCGGAACTCGACGAGCTTCGCCTTCGGCTCGACGTTGGCAGCAGCAAAGTGGCCGCGCATCGCCTTCGGCGTGTTCTTGACCTTGGAGCGGCCAGCACCGAGCTGGACAGCAACGTAGCCATTCTTTTCTTCCGTACGCTGGGCTACCACCTGGCAGCTTTCCAGCTTCAAAACTGTAACCGGGATATGCTCACCGGCGTCGTTATAGACGCGGGTCATTCCCACTTTCTGTGCAATCACACCTGAACGCATTGGTTCATTCCTCTTGAGAGTTAGTGACGGAGCGAGCCCCCTCACATCTCTGGTTTAAGGTTTCCTTGAGATCATCCGATCTTGAGGTCGCCCGTTTTTGGAAGCCGTTGGACCGAGGCCCACGTACCTTCCTTGTTTATTAAAGCTTGATTTCCACGTCGACGCCGGCAGCCAGGTCGAGCTTCATCAGCGCGTCAACGGTCTGCGGGGTCGGGTCTACGATATCGAGAAGGCGCTTGTGGGTGCGCATTTCGAACTGTTCACGGCTCTTCTTGTCGACGTGCGGCGAGCGGTTGACCGTAAACTTTTCAATGCGCGTCGGCAGCGGTACGGGACCGCGCACGCTTGCACCGGTACGCTTTGCAGTCGACACGATTTCGCGCGTCGAGGCGTCGAGGATCCGGTGATCAAACGCCTTGAGGCGGATGCGGATGTTCTGGCCGTTCATACGACTTATCCTTGTTCAGGTTACTTGCGGTTTCCGTGGAAAAACACGCAGTGAACTTCGTTTAATTTCGGCCAGTCCGCTAACTTTTCAAAGATCGGAGGGACAGGGTTTCCCCTGCCCCTTCCTATTTGAGCGGGCGTGGCCGGCCTGTCTTTCTGTGAGCGCACAACGTCGAAGCACCGTGCAAATCACGCGTGGGCGCCGTTTGCACTATTTCGTCGTCTTCGGCAAGCCGTGCGACCAACTAAATCTTTCGGGGCGGGTATGTCCAAGGCGCATAGCACATGCGCCTTGTGTCTTCCCGCCCTCAGTCTCGTCGATTACTCGACGATCGAGGCAACGATGCCTGCGCCGACGGTACGGCCGCCTTCGCGGATTGCGAAGCGCAGCTTTTCTTCCATCGCGATCGG
>NZ_FNGR01000021.1:0-115724 GCF_900103045.1 Ensifer sp. YR511 | reverse complement strand
GCGTCACTTTTTTCCCAGGGCCTCCTTCAGAAGGTCTGCCTGCATGCTCATCTCCGCATACATCTTCTTGAGCCGTCGGTTCTCCTCTTCCAAAGCCTTCATTTGGCTAATCATCGAGGCATCCATACCGCCGTATTTGGCTCGCCACTTGTAAAAGGACGCCGTGCTCATACCGTGTTCCCGGCACAGCTCCGGTACCGGTACACCGCCTTCCGCCTGGCGCAGGATGGCAAGGATTTGGGGTTCGCTAAATCTGCTCGTCTTCATCAAAATCTCCTCGATCATAAAGCCCGAGAAAATTCTACTTTTGAAGCCCGTTATTTTGCGGGAGGATTACCCGCGCTAACGCACCAACGACGGGGTCAAGTTCGCGGCTCTATCCCGTCCGACAGCGCTAATCGATAACCGTCGCACCCGTACCCTGCAGGGCGGGCTCTTAGTGACTGAGTCGAGAGCTTTTTGAAATGGTGTTTATTGAAGACATGCGGGCGGTTTCGCCTACGCTCCCTCCCGCCGCCTGGATCGGTGGCAAGAGGCAACTGGCGAGCCGCCTGGTCGGGATGATCTCGACCATCCAACACACCACTTATGCCGAGCCTTTCGTCGGCATGGGCGGTGTCTTTTTCCGGCGCACGGCCGCGCCGAAGAGCGAGGTCATCAACGACCGAAACGGCGAGGTCGTGAACCTCTTCCGGATCCTGCAGCGGCACTATCCGCAGTTCATGGATACGCTGAAATTCCAGATCACCAGCCGGCGCGAGTTCGAACGGCTGAAGGCGTGCGATCCGACGACACTGACCGACCTGGAGCGGTCGGCCCGCTTCCTCTACCTGCAGAAGCTTGCCTTCGGTGGGAAGGTCAACGGCCAGCACTTCGGCATCAGTCTCGACCGATCGGCCCGGTTCAACCTGACGCGCCTGGCGCCGATGCTCGAAGACGTTCATGAGCGCCTGGCCGGCGTCATCCTGGAAAACCTCGATTGGTCCGAGTTCCTC
Source organism: Ensifer sp. YR511 (assembly GCF_900103045.1). Classification (NCBI taxonomy): domain Bacteria; kingdom Pseudomonadati; phylum Pseudomonadota; class Alphaproteobacteria; order Hyphomicrobiales; family Rhizobiaceae; genus Ensifer; species Ensifer sp. YR511. The sequence continues at coordinate 114,729 of NZ_FNGR01000021.1, read as the reverse complement.
GATCGCTACGATCGCTCGGGGACGCTCTTCTACCTCGATCCCCCATACTTCGGCAGCGAAGACGACTATGGCAAAGCTCTCTTCGGACGCGACCAGTTCGCCGTCCTTGCAGAGCGTTTGAGGCGGCTTCGAGGAAGCTTCATACTCTCCATAAATGACGTTCCGGAGATCAGGGAAACGTTCGCAGGTTTCACCTTTCACGAGGCGGAGTTGACCTATTCGGTGAGTGCTGGAAAGGCCACGAACGCTCGTGAACTAATCATTACCGGTTGTTCGGTTTAAGGGCACTGTAAGCAAAGCGCTGGCACACATCGCTTTGCTTCACCCACCCAAGGATGACGGTGTGCTGTGCAGGAAATGCTGTTAAGTTCCTTTTTCACAGGTTCGACTGAACCAGTCGGACAGGAGACGAACATGGGCAAAAAGAAACCAAAGGGTACTGACGTTGAGCCACTTGGACTGCTTGGCCTTTTGAAGAGTCTGCTATTGAATGCCCAGACCGACTCGAAAACGGCTCAAAGCGAAGATGAGGAAGTGGCCGGCTATGCAGAAGAGAGACGTGAAAGCATCCGAAAAGGCGCCAGACGAGCCCCAAAACGATTTCGTCCTTGATTTTCTCTATAACGACGCGCGTCGCGTCGGATCGTTCCTCTCCCAATTTGATGACTCCGGGGCTCTAGAGCGGATCGTACAGCGAGAAGCCGCAAGCAAGGATCAAAGGCGAGGCTTCAAAATTCAGGTTACGGGTGGCGGCTCTGTCCTAGGAACCGGAGCAAATGCGGGACTCGGTTTCGATAGAGGACCAGGCGATTCAGGCTCGGAGTCGCTAGAAAGGCAGTATGATCCGCTCTGGAACAACGCCCTTACTCTCCTCGACATGCTGACTGTCCGCACGTTGATAAAGAACAACGTAGCCAAAGCTGGTGTTGGACAGTTTGTGAGGGTTTCAGGCAGCCTTCAAATCCACGACCTTGGGGCGATGAAAGCCGTATGGGATATACCGGTCATCAAGCGAACGCTCGGCTTAGGCCAATCGAAGAAGGGAAGACAGAACGCACCGGGTGCCGATCAGATGGAGATCGGCATTGAGATGGTTAAAACGCTGCCCCACGGAATCACAGCAAGAATGACTTCCTCAGGCTCCTCACCCGTAGAGACATGGTCAACCCTCGTCCCAGAGTTTATTACCGGGTCCACCAGCGATCTTTTTCTCAAGCATGGCGCTCGCATCAGCGGCCATTGGACGATGATCGGCGTTCTTGACGCCGAGCCGGATCTAATTCTTCCGACGAACTATTCGCCGGAGCAGAACAATCTCCTTTTCGCGACCAACGGTCTCTCGCACGTACTCGATCTGGTGATGCCTATCGCTCGTTCATTTCTCGGGCGTCCCTCGGGTGCCTACGGTATCACCCCACTTGTGATTTACCGCGAGGTCTCGCGGTAGAGCTCGTCCGGTCACTGGTCGTGTCAACCATCTGAGGTCTACTCTCACATTCGAATAGATTCGGTCGATGGAGAGAAAATGAGCAAGGTGGTCCTAGATGGTTCAGGCGTCATTGTGTATCTGGCCTTGACGCCGGAATACCTAGCTGAAACCAATGCTTGGCGTGACGACAAGTGTTCGCTTCACCCAAACCGCCACTGGCGGCGCTACCCTACCTCAAATGGCGGGGTCCAAATTCGCCAACAATGTCTCAACTGCGGATACGTCATAGGCGGATCCCGAAAAAGGACGCTAGAGGACGAAAGTCTGCCTTTTGTCGATCCAAGCATTGGGGAGCGCTATGATGACAAGAGGGAGTCGGAATTTCATGCCATCCGCCAGCGGCATGCCAGGATGCAGCATGAAAAGAACAACTCGTTCTTCAAGGAGTACGACGAGTACCTGCGCAGTGAGGCCTGGAAAAATAAGCGGCGGCTCGTCCTCAAAAGGGCCAATGGCGTCTGCGAAGGATGCGGCCTGAGTGAGGCCAGAGAGGTCCATCATCTGACCTACGCTCACCGAATGAATGAGTTTTTATTCGAATTGGTTGCGGTGTGTACGGAGTGCCATGAACGTCTGCATGAGGACGAAGTGGAGTCGCCAGAAGAGGTTGAGAACGGTGACGCCGGTCACGACGACGAAGCTTATTATCTGCTATGCAGCGACTGTCGCTGGCAGGGCGATCGCGATCGACAGCGCTGGTGCGAATATACCGATATGCCCGCCGAGCACGCCACAACAGAAGGTGGCCCATGTGGCCCACAGCGACTGCTTCACGCCGAGTTGAAGTAGAATGCTCAACCCGCAAGGGTGAAATTCAAGCTGCCTTTTGACAACCAGAACCGGAATTGCAGTTTTTCCGGTTTTGGCTGTCAAAATTCCGGAAAATCGCGGCGAGCTACACGCGTAATGAATCGACCACCTCATTCGCCCCGAGGTGGTAACGCATGCCGTACAAGCAAACTATTATCGATTCACTCGGGAACAAATGGTAGCGGAGGAGGGATTCGAACCCCCGACACAAGGATTATGATTCCTCTGCTCTAACCTACTGAGCTACTCCGCCGGGTACCGCGTCAGGGCTTCGAAGTGGAAGCCGTCTTGACTGGACGGGCGGCTTATACGGCCCGCTTCCGCCCACTGTCAACCCAAGTCTCCGGGAAAATGTGAAGTTTTCACAACAGCCCGGAAATCAAGGGCTTCAGGCGGCTGCCTGCGCCGAAAGCAGCGCCTTCAGCGCGGCTTCTGCGCCGGCTTCGCGTTCCGATTTGCGAATAAATCCGCCGCCATAAACGCGCGCATCCTCGCCGACGCCGGAATAGAGTGCGCAGGCTTGGCCGGGTGCAATACCGGCTTCGCCTTCCGCAAGCTCCACATAGATGCCCTCTTCGTCCATCGCGAGCACGGCAGGCGCCGGCTGGCGGGTGGAGCGCACCTTGGCGAAACATTCAAAGCCCCGCGCAGCGGCCACTTCGACGTCCTCATCACCCAGCCAGTTGACGTCGCGCAGGTAGACGCGGCGCGTTTCCAGCGCCTCCTTGGGGCCGACGATGACGCGGCGCGAGCGGGCGTCGAGATAGACGACGTAGAGCGGCTCGCCGGTCGCAACGCCGATGCCGCGGCGCTGGCCGATCGTGTAGTGCAGGATGCCCTCATGCGTGCCGAGCACGCGGCCGTCGAGATGCACGATCTCGCCGGAAAGCGCTGCATTCGGCTTCAGCTTCGACACGATGTCGCTGTACTTGCCCTGGGGCACGAAACAGATGTCCTGGCTGTCTGCCTTCTGGGCGACGACGAGGCCCATCTCCTCGGCGAGCTTGCGGGTCTCGGCCTTGGAGAGATGCCCCAAGGGGAAGCGCAGATAGTCGATCTGCTCCTGCGTCGTTGCAAAGAGGAAGTAGCTCTGGTCGCGATCGGCATCCGTCGGCCGGTAGAGCGCCCGCTGGCCGGCATAGCGCGGTTTCGGGCTCGGGCGCGAGCGGATGTAGTGGCCGGTCGCCAGCGCATCGGCGCCAAGCTCCTTGGCGGTTAAAAGCAGGTCGGCAAACTTGACCGTCTGGTTGCAGGCAACGCAAGGGATCGGCGTTTCGCCGGCGATATAGCTTTCGGCGAAGGGATTGATCACCGTTTCGCGGAAGCGCGCTTCGTAGTCGAGCACGTAGTGGGGAATGCCGAGGGTTTCGCAAACGCGGCGTGCATCGTCGATGTCCTGGCCGGCACAGCAGGAGCCGGCACGGTGCACGGCGGCGCCGTGATCGTAGAGTTGCAGCGTGATGCCGAGAACGTCGTAGCCCTCGCGTTTGAGCAGGCCGGCAACGACGGAACTATCGACGCCACCGGACATGGCAACGACGACACGCGTATCTTCGGGCTTGCGGTCAAAATCGAGACTGTTCACGGGATCCAATCCGGCCTTCGGGCGGCAACCTTGCGCCTGCCCTGTTTCACGCTTCATGCGATGCTTTGCCGAGGAACTCTCGGCCCACGGCATCTTCGGCTCCGCGGCGGCCGGCATCAATCGGATGCATAGAGCGCGCCGCAGTACTTTCAGTTCCGCGACATATAGAAACTTGTCCGTCCGGCGGCAAGGCCGGCCGCTGCCGCTGCCCGGCCTTAAAGGCGTCAGATCAGCTTCAATCGCATGGCGCGGGCAATCGCCTGCATGCGGTTGACGGCATCGAGCTTGCGGGTCGCGCTCTTGAAGTAGCTGCTGACCGTGTAGGTCGAGATCCCCAGGATGATGCCGATCTCGTCGCTGCTCTTGCCGGCAGCCGCCCAGCGCAGACATTCCAACTCGCGGCTCGAGAGTTTTTCACGTGCCGTATTGCCGGTGTCGAAGGTGCGCTCCAGGCATTCGAAAAGCTGGACCAGCGTGAGATACAGCGTCGCCCGCTCGACGCCGGCAGGTGCCTCGCGACGGCCCGAAAGCATGGCGATGAAGGGATCGCCGCCACTCGTGTGCAGCAGCACCGCGAAATGGCGCGCCATCTCCGGATGGGCCAGCAGGCGGTGCACCATGGCCTCGTCCGCGGGCTTGGCCGCAACATCGAGCAGCTCGGCCCCGCCGGTCACCGGCAGCTTGGTGAACCGCAACTTTTCGACCAGCCCGCTCGACTGGAAAGTCTCGCAGGCGTCGTACTGGCGCACCAGTTCGGACGGCCAGTTGCTGAGCACTAGCCGCTCGGAAAAGCGCTGCTGTTCGGCCAGCGGCATGCGCGCGATCATGAAATGGCCGAAGCCATAGCGCGCGATCAACCGCCGCATGAGATGCAGAAGTTCGTACTCGGTGCGGACGGTGGCCGTATCGATGTCCGAAAACATCTCCACCGTTTCAGCCTCGCGCAGCAAGGCCGGTTCATGCGATTCCTTCATCTGCGATCACCACATCCCCGGCGCCACCGCACCGGTCGAGAGAAATACAAACAACGCCCCACATCTTCAGGAGCATGAAATTCACCCGACAGGCGAAATAAAACTGCCGCTCCCGGCCTGCCCGCGAAAGAAACGCGCCCGGTTGTGAAAACTATGACGATGCACCAAGAATGAATGCGGGAGCGTACATACGACGCTCATCCTTATTTCGGGGCTTCGTTACCAAAAATTTTAGTTAAAGTGAAATGTGGTATTTGCATGGCTCCCATGTCAATTCCGCGAGAATCCGGATTGTTCTCAAGCGTTTCCACAAGTCGGGGAAATATTGCCCCAAGATCTAAGGGGCGCCACACGCGGATAAAAGCCCACCGGAAGTGTCTCAAATTATGAGCAAATTGTTACTTGACGCTTAGGCAAATGTTAAATGTGGCAGGCTAAGGTCACGGTCATATGGTCTTGAGTTTGTGTAGAGAGTCCCATGACCGAAATGATGCGACCACGCGTGAAATATGTCATCGGCCCCGATGGCAGCCCTCTGACGATTGCGGATCTGCCGCCGGCTAATACCCGGCGCTGGGTGATCCGCAGGAAGGCTGAGGTTGTTGCCGCCGTGCGCGGTGGCCTGTTGAGCCTGGAAGAGGCGTGCGAACGCTATACCCTTACCGTCGAGGAGTTCCTGTCCTGGCAGTCCTCGATCAACGATCACGGTCTCGCCGGCCTGCGCACCACTCGCATCCAGCAGTATCGCCACTAGTTCGCCCATCACAGGGCCATAGGTCGCGCGGCGGCTCCGGGTTTCCCGGGGCCGCCGCCGTCGTTTTTCCAGGTCCCGCGCGCACCGGCATTGGTTGCGTTTAACGAACGCTCTGTCCTCCGGCGATGGCGGGGCAGGCGATTCCGATTTGCGGAAAACTGCGCTAGCTTCCACGCAGACAAACCCGTTCATCAAGGAAGGCTGCCATGGAAATTATGCACGAGGAAACCGGATCGCACGGCCGCTACTCGACATCAGTCGAAGGCCATACCGGTGAAATGACCTATTCGCGCACCTCGCCTCAACTGATCATCGTCGATCATACGCTCGTTCCGGATGCTCTGCGCGGCAAGGGTGTCGGCCAGGCGCTGGCCAAGCATGCGATCGAGGAAGCCCGCAAGGGCGGCTGGAAGATCATTCCGCTCTGCCCTTTCATGAAGGCCCAGGCGATGCGGCATCCCGAATGGCAGGATGTCATCCAGGGTTGAGACAACCGCGGCAGCCACGGCACAAATCTTAAATCGAAATCGCGACCTTGGCGCATCTTGAAAGAGGCGCGGCCCTGCAGGCCTCAAAATGAGAAGACCCGCCCGGATGCCGAGGCATCGGGCGGGTCTTTTTGTCTTGTCACGATCGTGCCGGATCGGATCATGCCAGCCGCATGATCCGTCAAGGATGGAACCATCTGCTCCGAAACGGGCAATCGGCCCGTCCAACGGACAAATCCCCCTTGCCGGATCCGGCTCGGGGTTCAAATCACCCTTTGGAACAAGGCGTTACGGCCCGCTGCGCCGGATTTTGGCGCAGGAGCCGCAGCTATGCCCGCAGGCGGGTCGACGTGTCCCGCTCTTCGAGGGCCGCCGCCTTCGCGTATTCAGCCTGCACTTCTTCGAGCGCGAGTTCGGCAGCATCCTGCTGCGTCTTCAGTTCGCGAATGGAAACCTGAAGATTGTCGGCTCTTTGACGTGCGGCCTTGGCGAAGGTGGGATAGGCGAAGTGCTGGGGATCGGAGATACCCGACTTCTTCTCCTCGAAAATAATCTGATTTTCCAGATCCTTGGTCATCCGTTCGAACTCAGCCATCATCATCTGAAGCTGGTTCAGCTGACGCTGCTTCTCCCGGACCTGAAATTCCTTCAGGCGGACAAGGCTCTCACGTGCTTTCATACGCAATACTCCCGTGGATAACGAGACCCCGGTTACTGATTTGCCCGCGAGCCGGCCCGAACAGGGCCGGAAACGAAAAATCTTCAGCGATATTAACAAAAGCCTACCGCTGGTAACCTTTCGTTTACGGGCATCGTTAATCATAGGCGTGATGATTTAAGGCTCCGTAAATGCTGAGGCACGAAATGTGACCGCCCCGGCATTAACGAGTCAGAAGAGTCAGATAACGGCATTTCCTCATGTTTCACATGAGATTAGCCGTTCTGGATTCACGTTTGAAATCAGGAGACTGCTAAAAATATTTAACAAACTCGATACACCTTGCCAGAGGGAATCAGAATTTGTTAACCATTTGGTGGCAGCCTCCAAATCAGGCAACGACTGGATCCGTATCGCGTAAGGGTGCCACGACAACCTTGGGCGGCGGAAAAGGGGAAGAATATGCGGGTTCTATTAATTGAAGACGACAGTGCAACGGCTCAGAGCATTGAGCTGATGCTCAAGTCCGAGAGTTTCAACGTCTACACCACCGATCTCGGTGAAGAAGGCGTCGATCTCGGCAAACTTTATGACTACGACATCATCCTTCTCGACCTCAATCTGCCGGACATGTCCGGCTACGAAGTCTTGAGAACGCTGCGTCTTTCCAAGGTGAAGACACCCATCCTGATTCTTTCGGGTATGGCCGGCATCGAAGACAAGGTTCGCGGCCTGGGCTTCGGCGCAGACGACTACATGACCAAGCCGTTCCACAAGGACGAACTGGTCGCTCGCATTCATGCGATCGTCCGCCGCTCCAAGGGCCACGCCCAGTCGGTCATCTCCACCGGCGAGCTCATCGTCAACCTGGATGCCAAGACGGTTGAAGTCGGCGGACAGCGCGTCCACCTGACCGGCAAGGAATACCAGATGCTCGAGCTGCTCTCGCTGCGCAAGGGCACGACGCTCACCAAGGAAATGTTCCTGAACCACCTCTACGGCGGCATGGACGAGCCGGAACTGAAGATCATCGACGTCTTCATCTGCAAGCTGCGCAAGAAGCTTGCAAACGCCGCCGGCGGCGCCAACTACATCGAAACCGTCTGGGGCCGCGGCTATGTGCTGCGCGAGCCGGATGGTGCCGAATACGCCGAAACTGCCTGATTCCCCGCCAGGGCTTGCATCGATCCCCGCATGATGCGGGCCCGACATTCAAGAGTTTCGCAAAACCCGCCTATGAGGCGGGTTTTGTTTTGCGCGCAAACGACCACGCTTGCCGGTCCTGCAATGCCCGGCGGATGCCAGGGTTGCGCGCGCCTGCACCCTCCCCTTCCCCGACGCTCGAAAATCTGATCCGCTCGCCCGCTCCGCACACAACAAAAAGCCGCGGCAAACGCCACGGCTTGATTTTGCTGCAAACAGATCAGGATAAGGCGGCTCAGGCCGCCATCGACTGGCTCGCGAAAACGCTGGTCAGGATCTTGCGGTCGAAAGGCTTCAGCAGGAAGTCGTCCGCGCCAGCGCGCTTGCCGGCCATCATCTTCTTCAGGTCTGCCTCGACGACGCAGTAATAGATCCGCACCGAAGGGCCGTTCGGCAACCGGCGAATATTGCCGATGAGCTCGAGCGCGCCTTCGAGACCCGCGTCGATGATCAGGATGTTCGGGAGTTCCGCTTCGCAGCGCACAAGCGCCTCGAGGCTGTTCGACGCCTCGTAAACCATGAAGCCCATGCCGGAGAGGATACGTTTTCCAACTTTCCGCACGACATCCGAGCCGTCGGCAATCATCAAACGTCGCATGTCCAACTCCCTTCGCCACTTACCTATACGCGTATCGGCATTCCTGAAACAACTCTATACAAATTTGGGAAAGATTTCGTTACGGAGTTTGCTTAACGAAGCTTTTTCATGCGGGATCAACACTCTGAAAACATTAAATTTTCCAGAATGCGAGCGAGATCGAAACGCATATGGCAGATACGTTTCCGCCGGATGCGATGGCACCCGGCGGCTGTCGAGAAGTCAAGAAATCGGAATACCTGGCGCCGTCGAATTAAACCTCAGGCTGCATTTTGGCCGTAAAGATGATTTCCTCGCCGGTCGAGGTAACGGCGATGTCCATGCGCGCCTCCTCGCCGAGAAGCACGGTGTAATAGGGCTGGATCGAATGGGCATCGACCGCCTCTTCCGGCGTGCCGGACAGGAGTTCCACCAGCCTCGGCGGTACCCGCATCATCCGGCCCTTCGCAACGAGCGTGAACGCGGCGTCGAATTCCGGATTCTCGAGCGTCACGTCGATCGAGCCGCCGCGCGGAATGGCGCCGTAGGCAATCAGGAAGAGGTTCAGAAGCAGCTTGACCCGGTTCTTGGCGATGATCGCCCGCGGGCCGTGCCAATTGACCTCGGTCTTCTTCTCGGCAGCGGCAAAATCCTTGGCGGCCTTTTCCGCTTCGCCAGTGTCGATCGACGCGCCGACCGAACCCGAGGCACCGAAGGCAAGGCGCGCAAACTTCAGCCGGACAGAGGCGTTGAGCGCGCTCGTGCGGATGAGGTCCATCGCATCGGCATCGGCGCCGCCCTCGTCGAGCAGTTCCAGGCCGTTGTTGATGGCGCCGACCGGGGAAATGATGTCGTGGCAAACCCGGCTGCACAGAAGCGCGGCCAGATCGGGTCCCGTCAATGTCAGGTTCGGATTCGTTGCCATCTTAGTTCCTTGTTTGGTGCCATCGGCCGTCGCCTGGAGCACGCGCCGTGGTCACGCCGGTAAAGCCTCACGCGTGAAGACGCAAGTCATGAGCTGCCCGGCGCAGCCGTTCATCAGTGGAACATAATGACACCACATTTGGTAAACCGATTGTTAAGACCATCAGTTCAAATTGCATGGCATTGGTCCAGACCCCAACTGGCCGAGCAGTGATCTGACTGTCGGCCACTGCAAACCCGCAAGCGAGCAATTTTCGCGCCTGACGGAGGATATGATGCATCAGATCATGAAGGCAGCCACATCGGCTCGCCGTGTTGTCCTGGCCACGATGTTTCTGGTCGCCGGCGCCCTGTCCGCTGCGCACGCCCAGTCGGCGAACAACAACAGCCAATACACCATGCAGGAAATCGTCGATGCCGGTCACGGCTTCTTCGGCGAAACTTCGGGCGGCCTTGCCAAGGTCGTCGAACGTGCCTTTGAACGCTACGGCCTGCCGAACGGCTACATTCTCGGGCAGGAAGGCTCAGGCGCGTTCATCGCCGGCCTCACCTATGGCGAAGGCGAGCTCAACACCAAGAATGCCGGACAGCACAGCGTCTTCTGGCAGGGTCCGTCGCTCGGCATCGACTGGGGTGGCCAAGGCAGCCGCGCGATGATGCTCGTCTACAATCTGCCGAGCGTGCCGGCGCTCTACAAGCGCTTCGGCGGCGTCTCCGGCTCGGCCTATGTGGTTGCCGGCGTCGGCATGACGGTGCTGACCGACGAGAACATCGTCGTGGTGCCGATCCGCACTGGCATCGGCGCGCGCCTCGGCGTCAATGTCGGCTACCTCAAGATGACCCAGACCCCCACCTGGAATCCCTTCTAAGACCGTTGCCGGACCTGCCTGTCGCAAAATCCGGCACCATAGACTTGCAGCGCACGAAACGTCATGTTTAGTGCAAGGAAGCGGAAGATGGAGCGCCTGCCGTGCCCTTTGTGGCCGGGCAGGCGGTTCGGTTTCCGGTCCAGTTTCGAAACGGCCAGCTCGTGATCCAATTCTCGCTTCTCTTTGCCCTGGGCTTTCTGACGGCGATCATCATCGGTCTCCTGGTCGCACCGGCGATCCACCGCCGGATCGTGCGTTTCGCCGAGGACCGGCTGAAAGCGACGATGCCGCTCAGCCCTCAGGAGGTGCGCGCGCAAAAGGATGCTGCCCGCGCCGCCTTTGCCGCCGAGAATGCCCGCACGCTTCAGGCCCTGAAGCGCGAACGGGACAAGGGCGTGTCGCTGATGCTGACCAACGAGAAGAGCCTGCAGGAAGCCCGTCGCCTCAGTGGCGAAAACGCCGATCTGCACGCCCAGCTGGCCGACATGAACGTTGAGGCGGCAGACATGCGCTCGGCCATCCGCCAGTTCGAACAGCGGCTGGAACGCATGAAGGCGACCCTCGACAGCGTCGAGCGGGACAACGCCGGCAAGGCTGACGAGATCAGAAAGCGCGACGCCCAGCTCGCCCAGGATGCGGCCCAGACCGACAATCTGCGGATCGATCTGGCTGCGCGCGAGACCGAGGTCGAGCATCTGAAGAGCCGGATTGCCACGCTGCGCGACGAGCGCGAAGCCCTGCGCAGCGACTTGAAGACCGAGACCACCCATGCAAAGGAAATGGAGCTCCGCCTGTCGCGCGACGGGACCCGCCTTCACCGGCTGGAAGACAAGCTTGCGCGCGAAATGGCGACCAGCGCCGATCGCGAGAGCGCGCTCGAAAGGCGCGCCGGGGAAATCGAGAGATTGAAAGCCAAGGTCAAGGACACCAACCAGGAAATGCGTGACGCCGCCAAGGCTCTCCGCGCCGCGGGCGTCGCCTTTCCCCTGCGCCGCGACCGCAAGCCGGCATCCGAACCGGCCGCCAACGGCGCCGCGGAACCGGCCCAATCCGTAGGAGGGGAGCCCGGCTCCATCGTCGCCGCCGACGACCTGCGCAATCGCGCCACCGCCCTTTCGGAGCGCCTAACCAACTCCAAGTCCGCAGCCCATGACGAGGCGCTTCGTGATGAAGTCGCAGCAATCGCCGCGGGCATGGTCGCACTGACGGCGACGAACGAAGGCGCCGCCTCCCCCATCCTCGGCCTGCTCTCGGGCGAGGAAGAAGGCACCGGTAACAGGAAAAGCCTGGCAAAGCGCGTCAAGGACATCCTGCCGCGCGAGTAGTGCGCGCAGCGGTCGGAATCATCTGCCCTTACACCAGTGCGAACCGTCAGATCCGGCCGTTGATCAATGCCACCTGGTGCAATGCGATGCCCGCCGCGGTCGACACATTGAGGCTGTCGAGCCCAGGACGCTGGCGGATGCGCGCCGTCTGGATCGCCGTCATCACCGATTGCGGCAGCCCCTCGCCCTCGGTCCCCATCAGAAGCGCCGTGCGCTGTGCCGCCGGGATCGCCCCGATGTCGATCGTTCCCGCCGGCGACAGGCCCCAGATTGCAAAGCCCGCATCCTGCAGCTGCTGCAGCATGACGGCAACGGACCCTTCGCGGGCAAAAGGCACCGTCAGCACGGAACCGACGGAAACGCGGATCGCCTTGCGGTACATCGGATCGCAGCTCGTCTCGTCCATCAGCACCGCATCGACCCCGAAGGCCGCGGCGTTTCGGAAAAGCGCACCCATATTGTCGTGGTTGGAGATGCCGCACGCCGCCAGCACCAGGCTCGACGCGGGTAGCGACGCGATCAGCGCGTCGCGATCCGGCTCGCCTTCGCGGCGCCCGAGTGCCAGCACGCCGCGATGCATGTTGAAGCCGGCGATCGCGTCGAACACCTGCGCATTCGCCACATAGACCGGCACGTCAGGCGGGAAACGCCGAAGAATGTCGCCAACGCCCTCCAGACGGTTTTCCAGAAGCAGGAGGGCCTCGGCCGCAAAGCCACGGCCGGTCTCGTGCGCGGCAGCCAGCATGCGCAGCACCACGGTGCCTTCGGCGATGAAGCGACCCTGCCGCCCCGTCAGATCGCGCTCCTTGATCGAGACGAAACCGGCGATCCGGGGATCGGCGGGATCGTCGATGCGCAAGACGGGCGGGAGGGCGCCTGGCATGCCGTCAGTTCGTCCGAACGGTAATATCCGCAACGATGCGGCCGGTGCCGATGTCGAAGACGATGGCGCGCGGCTCGGCGCCGGGCAGGTTGCCGTAGAACAGCACCTGCGAGCCCGAAAGCGCGACATTCGTCACGGTGAAGCCTGCGGGCAGCGCGGCAACGGCGTTGAGCGGTGCCTCGCTCGGGACGACGGCAGCGGACGTCTGGGCCGGCGCTTTCTCATCCGTGCGTGTCAGCTTGTAGACAATCGTTCCAAGGACAGCCATAAGCATGACCAACATGACGCCGGCCGAGACGAGCTGCAGCTTCACCATCTTGCGGCGGACATTTTCCATCGCCGGATCTAGCGGCTTGTCTTCCTGGTCGTCGGGCTCGATTGCGGTCATGGCTGGCCTTTTTTCGGATTTTTAGCGGAATGAACGACCCCTTTAAACAAGCAACGGCCAATAGGAAAGTCCTGACGGCGGGCGAGGATGCCGCAGGGCGGCTCGATTCCTTCCTGACGGACGCACTTTCGGGTGAATTCTCCCGCAACCGCATCAAGGCCCTGATCGAACAGGGTGCGGTGTCGGTCAACGGCAAGCCGGTGAGCGAACCGAAAAAGAAGGTACAACCGGGCGACGTTTTCGAGATCGACCTGCCCGAGCCGGAAGATCCCGAGCCGAAGGGCGAGAACATTCCCCTCGACGTGCTCTATGAGGACAGCGACCTGATCGTGCTGTGCAAGCCGGCCGGCCTTGTCGTGCATCCGGGCGCCGGCAACTGGACCGGCACGCTGGTCAACGCCCTGATCCACCATTGCGGCAGCAGCCTGTCGGGCATCGGCGGCGTCAAGCGCCCCGGCATCGTCCATCGCCTCGACAAGGAGACGAGCGGCGTCATGGTCGTCGCCAAGAACGATGCGGCCCATCGCCATCTCTCGGACCAGTTTGCCGACCACGGCCGCACCGGCCCGCTCGAGCGCGCCTACCGGGCGGTCGTCTGGGGGCGGCCACGGCAACTGAAGGGTACGATCGACGCGCCGCTCGGCCGCGCCGGCGACCGGACGAAGCGCGCGGTCAAGCGCGAGGGCAGCGACGACGCCCGCGAGGCGATTACCCATTACGAGGTGGTCGAGCGCTATCTCGAAAAGCCCGACGGCACCTCGCTCGCCTCGACCATCGAATGCCACCTGGAAACGGGCCGGACCCACCAGATCCGCGTGCACATGGCTCATATCGGCCACCCGCTGATCGGCGATCCCGAATACGGCGCCGCCTTCAGAACCAAGGCGAACCTTCTGCCGGAGGCCGCCAAGACCGTGGTCAATCAGTTTCACCGCCAGGCGCTGCATGCCTTCATGCTGCAGTTCGAACATCCCTCGACCGGCGAGACCATGCATTTCGAAGCACCGATGCCGGCCGACATGGCAGCGCTGATCGACGCGCTGCGCAGCGGGGAGTGACCGCCCCTTGAAATCCGGCGAAAGAATTCCGATCTAAGGCGAGCCTCTATTCGTGACATTTCCGTCGCTCCGGCGTCACATGCTTGTGAACCGGACTCCTTGAATCATGCTTTCGCCGTACTTATTTTCTACGTTCGTGGGGTCTTGACGAAGACCCACATGCCCGGCTTGCCGACCGGAGGCCGGAGACTAAAAAGGGGGGTGCTTCATATGGCCCGAAACAATTTGCCGTCCATTGCCGCTGGAGAAGGCGGCCTCAATCGTTACCTCGACGAAATTCGCAAGTTCCCGATGCTGGAGCCGCAGGAAGAGTACATGCTCGCCAAGCGGTACCAGGAACATGACGACCGCAAAGCGGCACACAAGCTCGTCACAAGCCACCTTCGCCTCGTCGCCAAGATCGCGATGGGTTATCGCGGCTACGGCCTGCCGATCGGCGAAGTCGTGTCGGAGGGCAACGTCGGCCTGATGCAGGCCGTGAAGAAGTTCGAACCCGATCGCGGCTTCCGTCTCGCCACCTACGCAATGTGGTGGATCAAGGCGGCGATCCAGGAGTACATCCTGCGCTCGTGGTCGCTGGTCAAGATGGGCACGACCGCCAACCAGAAGCGGCTGTTCTTCAACCTGCGCCGCCTCAAGGGCAAGATCCAGGCACTCGATGAGGGTGACCTGAAGCCGGAGCAGGTCAAGGAAATCGCCACCACGCTCAAGGTGAGCGAGGACGAAGTCGTGTCGATGAACCGCCGCCTGTCCGGCGACGCCTCGCTCAATGCGCCGATCAAGGCGAGCGAAGGCGATTCCGGCCAATGGCAGGACTGGCTCGTCGACGATCACGACAACCAGGAAGAAATCCTGATCGAGCAGGACGAGCTCGAAAGCCGCAGGGCGCTGCTGGCGAACGCGATGAAGGTGCTCAACGACCGTGAGCGTCGCATCTTCGAAGCACGCCGTCTGACCGAAGATCCGCTGACGCTTGAGGATCTTTCGGCCGAGTTCGACATCAGCCGCGAGCGCGTCCGACAGATCGAGGTTCGCGCCTTCGAAAAGGTTCAGGATGCCGTGCGCAAGGCAGCGCTGGAGCGCGCCAATTCCTTGCGCGTCGTCGAAGGCGCCTGAGGCGACTGCAGCACTTCAACAAAGGTTCTGCTTCAAGAGCGCGAAAACCAACAAAAAACCCGGCGGTTGCTTCCGCCGGGTTTTCTGTATCTACCGCTCTTATCGAGCTTACTGGCTGTTGCTTTCGGCAGCCGTTCCCGTCGTCGACCAGGCGCGCATCGCCTGGTTGAAGGCATCCGTACCGCTCTGCCCCTTTTCAAGCGTCAGCAGCGCGCGGCGGCCGTTGCGATAGGTGAGCGGAATATCGATCCAGCTGCGGCTACGCAGCAGTTCGGTGTTGTTGCCGATGGCGTCCGTCGCATCGTTCAGCGCGATCATGTGGAAATCGTCGGTGATCTTGGCCGGAACCGCGATCAAGGCGTCTCCCCGGTCCTGCTCGGTCCGCTTCATCGATACGCGCTGGACGCTGTCGATAGCGCCGCCTTCGAAGTTCGACGGCAGCGAGAACACGAATTCGATGACGTGACTTGCCGGCAGCGACGGATCCGCATTCCGCTTGATCGTCATCAGCGCGGTGAGGCCACGGTCGGGAACGGTGATCTGGGCCTGGATTGCCGGTTCGGGCTTGGCGTCGCCGCCAGGCGACTCCTCCTTCACCGTCCATGCCACGGTCCCCGGAACGGCCGTGGGCGAAGACTGGCCAAGGCGCTCCTCGTAGAGGAACATCTTCTCGCCGGTCGCAAGCGCGACTTCAGGCTGGTTCGGCTGGCCCGACGGCTGTCCTGTCGCCGGCGCTCCGGCCTGGCCGGTCGTGCCGCCCTGCCCGGCGGCCGCTTCGACAGGCTTGCCTGCCTCGGTCTGCGGCGCCACGGACTTGCCTTCCTGCGCCGCGCTCTCGCCGGTTGGGTTGGCCGGGCCGTCGTCGGTCTCCGATCCGTCCGCCATCAGGCGCTGCGTGAACTTGGTCGAGCTGTTGTCCGGAGCGACGGTATCGTCGTGCGCAGCCGGTTCCTGCGTGGCGGTTTCGCCAGCGGGCTGCGGCGGCGTGCTTTGTTCTGCCGGCGCTCCGCCGATGTTTGACACCACCGAGGTTATCGACGCCACCATGCCGGAGATCCAGGCATTGCCGGCTTCGCGGTTCTGCCAGTAGGCAAACCCGCCGCCGCCAAGCGCCAGCAGGGCGACGCCCGCAATTGCGAGACGCTTAATGCTGAAGCGCGACGGCTTCGGCGTGGCCCGGTAAGATGTCGGCCTCGGCGCCGCCGGGGTTGCTTCGCCAGCCCGTTCCGGCTCGCGTGCTGCGGCCGCAGCTCCGGCTCCCGCCGCAGCAGCATTGGCCGCGTCCTCGAAACCGAGCAGGTCGTCGATATGATCCCAAGCGGTACCAGCGCGTTCCTGCTGGTTCTGTGCCGCCGGTGCGGCAGTAGCCTGAACAGGCTTTTCGACCGGCCATGACCAGTCGCTGATCTCCGGTTCGGAAGTCTTCTCGGCCCGCCGCTCTTCGATCGCCGCGAAGGGGTCATTGTCGTCGAACGACCAGCCGCGCACCGGGTCCGCCTTGGGCGTCGCCTCAGGCGCATGTTGGTCCGGCTCGGCGACCGGATGCATCCCCAGGAGCTCGGGCGCGTTATCCGGTTCGTGGGCCTCGGCGGCACGCTCGTCGCTGAGGTGTTCGGCAACCGGAGCGACGGTCGAAGTCGGACCAACGGTCTCCCACTCGGGCAGGTCCCACTCCGAGAGTGCCGGCTTCTGCTCGGCGTTTGCCGCCGGCGCTTCCTCCCAGGCCGGCTCATGCGCGGCATGGTGCAGCGCCTCGACCGACGGGGAAGGCTCCGATGTGTCCTGCGTTTCTGCCACCGGCTCCGAATACTCGGGCGCTTCGTAGGCTGGCGCGTCTTCTTGCGGCTGAGCCACGACGGGACTTTCGTCCAGCGGCGCCGCAACGGCTTCGGCAGGCTCAACGACCGGTTCGTATTCTACCGGCTCGACCGGAGTTTCCTCGGCCAGTTCAGCATGAGGCTCGACGACATGCGTCGGTTCCTCATAAGCCTCGACATGGTGGTAGGGCTCGGCGGCGCTTTCCGGTTCCGCGGCCGGCTGTTCGACCTGCTCGGCAACAGCCACCGGTTCGCTTTCGGCAACCGGCGCAGACTGAGCTTCCGGTTCCGGTTCCGGTTCCGGTTCCGGTTCCGGTTCCGGTTCCGGTTCCGGTTCCGGTTCCGGAACGGGCTCGTCTACGGCAGCGTCCGAGGCAACCGGTTCGACGGTCTCCGCCTCGGCTACCTCCGGCTCATCGAGCGCCGGCAGGGCCTCGGCATGTTCGCTGTCGACCTCGGCGATCGCATTTTCGAGCTTCGCCAGCTGGCGATTGATCATGTCGTCCGACGGACGCGGGTTCATGTTTTCGAGTTGGCGGCGCACGGCCGCGCGCGCCTTCTCGTATACCCTGTCCCGCATTTCAGGTGTGTTTTCCGACAGGCCGTCAACGGTCCTGCGAATAACTGCAACAAAGTCCGCCATTAGTACTTTCTCATACGCCCAGGTATGTCTTTGCGATCACGACGCAATGTCAGTTCGCCGACACTAGTCCTCAAAGGGGTCCGTCACAAGTATTGTGTCGTCCCGCTCCGGGCTGGTCGAAAGAAGAGCAACCGGTGCACCGATCAGTTCTTCCACCTGGCGGACATACTTGATCGCTTGCGCCGGAAGATCTGCCCAGCTGCGCGCGCCAACCGTCGATTCTTTCCATCCTTCAAGCGTAACATACACTGGCTTTGCCGAAGCTTGCTGCGCCTGGCTTGCCGGCAGATGGTCGATCTGCTGCCCATCCAGAGTATAGCCGATGCAGATCTTCAGTTCGTCGAGACCATCGAGAACGTCGAGCTTGGTAAGCGCGATGCCGGTGATGCCGTTGGCGGCGACCGACTGGCGCACCAGAGCCGCATCGAACCAGCCGCAGCGACGCTTGCGACCCGTGACCGTGCCGAACTCATGACCTTTTTCACCGAGGAACTGGCCGATTTCATCGGTAAGCTCAGTCGGGAACGGACCTTCGCCGACGCGCGTCGTATAGGCCTTGGTGATGCCGAGGATATAGCCGAGCGAACCCGGGCCCATGCCCGAGCCGGCGGCAGCCTGGCCGGCGACCGTGTTCGACGAGGTGACGAACGGATAGGTGCCGTGGTCGATGTCGAGCAGCGTGCCCTGCGCGCCTTCGAACAGGATGCGGGCGCCCTTGCGGCGAGCCTTGTCGAGCAGCACCCAGACGGTGTCCATGAACGGCAGCACCTTGGCGGCGACCGACGAAAGCTCCTGCATGATCGCGTCATGGCTGATCTCGGCTTCGCCGAGGCCGCGGCGCAGCGCGTTGTGGTGCGTCAGCAGGCGATCGACCTTGGCCGGCAGCGTGTCAAGGTCGGCAAGATCCATGACGCGAATGGCGCGACGGCCGACCTTGTCTTCGTAAGCCGGACCGATGCCGCGGCGCGTGGTGCCGATCTTCGTACCGCTGTTGGAGGCGGCGTCCTCGCGGATGCCGTCGAGCTCGCGGTGCAGCGACAGGATCAGGGTGGCATTGTCGGCGATGCGCAGATTGTCCGGCGTGATCGCAATGCCCTGCTTGCCGAGCTTGTCGATTTCGGCGATCAGCGCGTGCGGATCGATCACGACGCCGTTGCCGATGACGGCAAGCTTGCCGGGACGCACGACGCCGGAGGGCAGGAGCGACAGCTTGTAGCTGACGCCGTCGATCACCAGGGTATGGCCGGCATTGTGACCGCCCTGAAAGCGCACGACGATATCCGCGCGCTCGGAGAGCCAATCCACAATCTTGCCTTTGCCTTCGTCACCCCATTGGGAGCCGACCACTACGACATTCGTCATAATTCTCTTCCTGTTCAGGCGCGCAACCGAGGCTGCGCTGTTCTCAAACCCGCGCATCTATACTGTGTTGTCATCTGGAAAGCGACCCCGTTATGTCGGGCGTTCCGCCCTTTTTGCATGACAAGGCCGGGATATAGAGCCTATATCTTCCGCTCTCCCGCCATCGCGACAGCCGGTCGCCATCCCCATGCAGGTCTGACCATCGTGAATTCCAGGGCCTACTTCTATCTGTGCATCACCGCTCTCTTCTGGGGCGGCAACTCCGTCGCCGGAAAGATGGCCGTTGGCCATGTGAGCCCAATGATGCTGACGACCCTGCGCTGGGTCTTCGCGCTCATCGTCATCCTGGTGCTGATGACGCCGCAGATCCGCCGCGACTGGGACAAGATCCGCAAGCACTGGCTGCAACTTCTTGCCTATGGCGCGATCGGCTTCACCACCTTCAATGCCCTGCTCTACTCGGCGCTCAAATATACGAGCGCCATCAATGCCGTCATTCTGCAGGCCGGCATCCCGATGCTGATCTTTCTCTTCAACTTCGTGCTCTTCCGCACCAAGGCGTCGATCGCCCAAGTGATCGGCTTTACCGTCACCCTCGTCGGCGTGCTGGTGACGGCGGCCCATGGCGACGTCACCAGCCTGCTGTCGCTCGAATTCAACTTCGGCGATGCGCTGATGATCGCGGCCTGCATCGTTTATGCCGGCTACACCGTGGCGCTGCGCTACAAGCCGACCATGCACTGGCAGAGCTTCATCGCCGCCCCCGCCTTCGGCGCGCTGTTGAGCGCCATCCCGCTGTTGTTCTGGGAGATCGGCACAGGCACGGCGATAGTCCCAGATACCACGGGCTGGGTCATCGTTCTCTATGCCGCGATCTTCCCGTCGCTGATGTCGCAGGTGCTTTATGTGCGCGGTGTCGAGATGATCGGCGCCAACCGCGCCGGCCTGTTCATCAACGCCATTCCCGTTTTCGGCACGCTGCTGTCGGTGATGCTGATCGGCGAGACCTTCCACCTCTTCCACCTCGTCGCCCTGCTCTTGGTGCTCGGCGGGATCGCGATCGCCGAAAAAGGTCGCCCGCGCTAGAGAAGTCTCGCGCCTGCCGGGCAAGTTTCGGGCGATGCAATCGCTAGAACTCGGGAGGCGACTTAAGGCTTGATTAGCAGATGGGTGTTTCTGTCGCCGCCAGGATTTTCCTTGGGGCTAAGGCAGTGAAAAATATTAGAATTTCGACACGTATCTACTTATTGACGGCGATGGCGCTGGTCTTCATGGCAGCCGCCATGGCCTACAAGACTCAAGTCGCCAACTCGGAAGTCAGCGACGAGCGCCGGCAGATGCTGCGCAACGTCACCGAAGCGGCGATCTCGACGATCGCAAGCTTCGAGGAGCAGGAGCGCAATGGCACGCTCTCGCATGAGGAAGCCCAGAGCCGCGCTATTTCCGCCGTTATGGCCATGCGCTTCGGCCAGGACGGCTACTTCTTCATCAACGGCTTCGACGGCATGATGATCGCCCACCCGCTCGCCAAGAAGCTCGTCGGCACCGACGTGCGCGGCCTCAAGGATACCAACGGCAAAGCCTTTAACGTCGAGCTCATCGCGTTGGCGCAGAACCCGGGCAGCGGTATCGTCAACTACTATTGGGACAAGCCCGGCCATGAGGAGCCGGTCGAGAAGTACTCCTACATTCAGGGCTTCAAGCCCTGGGGTTGGGGCGTCGGCACCGGTGTCTATGCCGACGATCTCGCCGCCAAGTACAATGCGTCTCTGCTGATGACGATCATCACCACGGCGATCGCCGCGATCGCGACGCTGGCTGCCGCCATGGCGATCGGCCGCTCGATCAGCCGGCCGATCAACCGGCTGAAAGACGTGATGCTCGAAGTATCGAACAACGACACCCGTTCGGAAGTTCCGGATACCGACCGCCGCGACGAGATCGGCCACATGGCCGATGCCCTCGTCGTGCTGCGCGCCTCGGTGATCGAGCGCAACGCGCTCGAAGTTCGCCAGCGCGAACAGCAGATGGCGCTCGACGGCGAGCGCAGCGCCAACGAGGAAATGCAGCAGGCGACCGCCCGCGTGCAAGCCCATGTCGTCAGCACGATCGGCGGTGCGCTCGAGCGGCTCGCGAGCGGCGACCTGACGACCCATGTCCCCGATCTCGGCGCCGACTACGAAAAGCTGCGCCAGGACTTCAACACCGCCGTCGCCGCACTTCGCTCGACGGTGAGCGCGATCGCCGATTCCACCTCAGTTGTCACCGGCAATGCCAATGAGATCAGCAGGGCAGCCAACGACCTGTCGCAGCGCACCGAGCAGCAGGCAGCGTCGCTCGAAGAAACCGCAGCCGCCCTCGACGAGATCACCTCAGCGGTTCAGAACTCCACCAACCGCGCCGAGGAGGCGACCCGCATGGTCGCCGAGGCCCGCAAGGGTGCGGCCACCTCGAGCGAGGTCGTTCGCGACGCAATCACCGCCATGGGCCGCATCGAAAACTCGTCTTCGAAGATCGGCGAGATCATCGGCGTCATCGACGACATCGCCTTCCAGACGAACCTCCTGGCGCTGAACGCCGGTGTCGAGGCGGCACGCGCCGGTGATGCCGGCAAGG
The DNA here is from genome assembly GCF_900103045.1 of Ensifer sp. YR511. NCBI lineage: Bacteria > Pseudomonadati > Pseudomonadota > Alphaproteobacteria > Hyphomicrobiales > Rhizobiaceae > Ensifer > Ensifer sp. YR511. Next base: position 93,190 of record NZ_FNGR01000021.1, on the reverse strand, counting down.
GCTTTGCCGTCGTCGCGCAGGAGGTGCGGGAACTGGCGCAGCGTTCGGCAACGGCGGCCAAGGAGATCAAGGGGCTCATTACCGCGTCGGGCGTCGAGGTTTCGGCCGGCGTGCGTCTGGTCGAGGCGACCGGCTCGGCGCTCGGCGACATCGAGCGCCGGGTCAACGAGATCAACGACCGCATCGTCGCCATTGCGACGGCCGCCCGCGAACAGTCGGTCGGGCTGCGGGAGATCAACACTGCCGTCAACCAGATGGACCAGATGACCCAGCAGAACGCCGCCATGGTCGAGCAGACCTCGGCCGCAAGCCAGGCGCTCGCCGGCGAAAGCAACGTGCTATCCGGCCGGCTTGCCCAGTTCACGGTCGAGGAGAAAGCGTGGCGGCCCTCGACGCAGCGGGCGGCCTGATCCAGCACAAAACGAAAATGGCGCCAATCGGCGCCATTTTCATTCAGACGAGATGCCGCTCCATATAGAGCGCATCATCGCCATAACTTGAAAGCTTCTGCACCAGCCGTTCGTCCATGCGAACCTCGAAGCCCTGTCGCTCCCAGAAGCGGCGGGATCCGTTGACGGAAACGAGCGACATCGACCGGAACCCTTCCGTCCGTGCAACATCGGCAAGCATCGGCAACACGCCGCCCCCTGCCCCGGAGCCACGCATTTCGGGCAGAAGGGCGAGGTCATGGATGTACCAGGTATCGGCAGCCTCAGGGATTTCGCCAAGCATGCTGTTCAGCGACGGCGGCGCACCGCGAAGCCAGGGGTGGCTCAACACATAGCCGCGCGACAGGCCCTTTGAGTCCAGCATGAAACAACCGGCAGGGCTGAGCGCGATGCGGTCGGCGAGCACGGCGTCATCCTCGGGAAAGGCCTGGTGAACCACGAGCTGGATCTCCGATACGGATGCGAGGTCGGGCAGGCTTGCCTCACGCCAGCGGAATGTCATTTCGGTCATTTCTCGTCACATGCGTTCGAAACAGGAAAACGCACCGGCGGTCGGCCGGTGCGTCCTCGATATGTCCCGTGAGTGGGTCGGCAAAGTGGCAGACCGTGCTGCCACTTGCTGGGCTGGCATCAATCGATGTTGAAGACCAGCGGCTTTGCCTGGCGAATTGCCGGATTGGCACGCAGCTTGTCAAGCACGGCCTCGGAAACAGCGCCATCGACGTAGAGCAGCGCGATCGCGTCACCGGCTTCCTTCTCGCGGCCGAGCTGGAAGTTCGCGATGTTGACGCCCGCATCGCCGAGCGTCATGCCGATGAAGCCGATCATGCCGGGAACGTCGGTGTTGGTGATGTAGACCATGTGGTTGCCGACATCCGCATCGAGGTTGATGCCCTTGATCTGGATGAAACGCGGCTTGCCGTCCGAGAACACCGTGCCGGCGACCGAACGTGTCTGGTTCGCCGTCTTCACCGTCAGCTTGATGTAGCCGTCGAAGACGCCGGTCTTGTCACGCTTGACCTCGGACAGGATGATGCCCTTTTCCTTGATCATGACCGGCGCCGAAACCATGTTGACGTCGGCGACCTGCGGCCGGATCAGACCGGCAAGCACGGCACTCGTCAGCGCCTTGGTGTTCATGCCGGCGGTCGAGCCGTCATAGAGGATCTCGATTTCCTTGATCGCGCTTTCGGTCACCTGACCGACGAAGGCGCCGAGAACATCGGCAAGCCGGATGAACGGCTTCAGGATCGGTGCTTCCTCAGCGGTGATCGACGGCATGTTGATGGCGTTGGAGACCGCACCCTTGACCAGATAGTCCGACATCTGTTCGGCCACCTGCAGCGCGACGTTCTCCTGAGCTTCCGTGGTCGAAGCGCCGAGATGCGGCGTGCAGACGACGTTCGGCAGGCCGAAGAGTGGGCTTTCGGTTGCGGGTTCGACCTCGAAAACGTCGAAACCGGCGCCGGCGACATGGCCCGACTTGATCGCTTCGGCAAGCGCCTTCTCGTCGACCAGACCACCACGGGCGCAGTTGACGATGCGCACGCCCGGCTTGGCCTTGGCAAGCGCTTCGGCGCTCAGGATGTTGCGGGTCTTGTCGGTCAGGGGCACGTGCAGGGTGATGAAGTCAGCCTGGGCGAGCAGTTCGTCGAGTTCGACCTTGGTGACGCCCATTTCTTCGGCACGCTCCTTGGAGAGGAACGGGTCGTAGGCAAGCACATGCATCTTCAGGCCGATGGCGCGCGAGCAGACGATCGAGCCGATGTTGCCGGCGCCGATGACGCCGAGCGTCTTGCCGGTGATTTCGACACCCATGAAGCGGGACTTCTCCCACTTGCCGGCCTGCGTCGAGGTGTCGGCGGCCGGAAGCTGGCGGGCAACGGCAAAGAGCAGCGCAATCGCATGTTCGGCGGTCGTGATCGAGTTGCCGAAGGGCGTGTTCATCACGATGATACCGCGGCGCGAAGCGGCCGGGATGTCGACATTGTCGACGCCGATGCCGGCGCGGCCGATGACCTTGAGGTTGGTCGCAGCGGCGATCAGCTTTTCCGTCGCCTTGGTGGCGGAACGGATGGCAAGACCGTCATAGTTACCGATGATTTCGGCGAGCTTGTCCTTGTCCTTGCCGAGCTTCGGCTGGAAATCGACTTCGACGCCGCGGTCGCGGAAGATCTGGACGGCGGTTTCCGACAGTTCGTCGGATACGAGAACACGAGGTGCCATGGGAGGCCTCCTTAAAGATCAGGTCTGAATGGGAATGCGGGTAGCCAGGCCTCGCTCCCATCGGGAGCGAAGCGGATCACTCAAATCAGTGTGAGATGCGGGCGAAGTTCATTGTCCTCACCCATTGTCCGATCAGGCCGCGGCCTGTGCCAGCGTTGCCTTCTGGCTCTCGAAAGCCCAGGTCAGCCATGGCATCAGCGCCTTCATGTCGGCGGCCTCGATCGTGGCGCCGGCCCAGATGCGAAGACCGGACGGGGCATCGCGGTAATGGCCGATGTCGAAGGCGACGCCTTCCTTTTCGAGGAGCGCAACCACGCCCTTGGCAAAGGCCGCCTGTCCGTCGGCGTCGAGCGCGAGCACGTCCTTGTCGACGATCTTCAAGCAGACCGAAGTGTTGGAGCGGGTCTCGTCCTTGACCGCCAGGTTTGCGATCCAATCGTTGGCGGCGACGAAATCGAAGATTGCCTGCGCATTGGCATCAGCCCGGGCCATCAGGCCCTTGAGCCCGCCGACCTGCTGCGCCCAAAGCAGCGCATCGATGTAATCTTCGACGCAAAGCATCGACGGCGTGTTGATGGTTTCGCCGGTAAAGATGCCTTCAATCAGCTTTCCGCCCGAGGTCATGCGGAAGATCTTCGGCAGCGGCCAGGCCGGCACGTAGGTCAGCAGCCGTTCGACGGCGCGCGGCGACAGGATGATGACGCCATGGGCGCCCTCGCCGCCAAGAACCTTCTGCCAGGAGAAAGTGACGACGTCGAGCTTGGCGAAATCGAGGTTCTGCGCAAACGCGGCAGAGGTCGCATCGCAGATCGTCAGGCCCTTGCGGTCAGCCGGGATGAAGTCGCCGTTGGGCACACGCACGCCCGAGGTCGTGCCGTTCCAGGTGAAGACCACGTCGCGGTCGAAATCGACCTTCGAAAGGTCGGGAAGTTCGCCGTAACCGGCTTCGAACTTGCGTACGTCGGCGAGCTTCAGCTGCTTGACCACGTCGGTCACCCAGCCGGCGCCAAAGCTTTCCCAGGCGACCATGTCGACGCCGCGCGGACCGAGCAGCGACCAGAGCGCCATTTCGACGGCGCCGGTGTCGGAAGCGGGCACGATACCGATACGGTAGTCGGCCGGCACTTCAAGAATGTCACGGGTAAGATCGATGGCCTGCTTCAGCTTCGTCTTGCCGATCTTGGCGCGGTGCGAACGACCGAGCGGAGCATCGGAGAGAGCGTCGAGCGTCCAACCGGGGCGCTTCGAGCAAGGGCCAGAAGAGAAATGGGTATTGTTCGGACGGAGGTCCGGCTGTGCAGGCTTTGCCATGTGCTATCCTTCCAGATAGATAGCCCTTCGTTGGGGAAGGGTGTCCCGCCGTCGTCGATATTGGCGGCGGGATCGGAAGTCAAGCGCTTTGTCGCAATCGACAAAATTAATGGCGTCGCGGGCAACATATGAAAAGACAGGCGGCCACCGCCGAACGATTGTTGCCAGACAACGCCTTCATGTGAGCAACAGGTTGAATCACTTGGGGAAAGAACGCAGCGAACCTGCTCGACTTTCCCGCGGCCGATGGCGCTAGAACGAGAAGCGCAGGCCCGCTCGGATTTCGTGACGGGAAAGACCATCGTCAAAGCCGTTGCCGCCACGTGCGCCCGCAAGCGCCTCAGTGCCGAAGCCGAACATCTCGCCGTCGGCGATATGGGAGTAGCGGTAGCCGACATCGAGCTTCAGCTGATCGCTGAGGTCGTAGGAAACGCCGGCCATCAGCGCATAGGTGAACCGCCAACTGTCGCGCCCCTCGTAAGAGGTGGAGCCGGCCGCTCCGGCGCAGGCGCCGCCACCGGCAACGCAGGTCGCCTTTTCAACCGCCGTATCCCAATTGAGACGCGTCGCGCCGAGACCGGCGCCAACGTAGGGGGTAAAGCCGGCGAGCGTGCCGAAGTCGACATAGGCGTTCGCCATCAGGCCGAGAGCGGAATAGTCGGCCCCGGTCGAAAACGCGCAGGATGTTCCCGCCCCTTGCCCCGCGCACGGGCTTGCCGATGAGGATGAACCGTTGAACCGGCCCTCGAAATACTCCGCCGTCAGGTCAGCGCGGAACGTGTCGGTAAACTGGTAGCCGACGCCAAGCGACCCGGAAAACGGCTTGTCGAAACGGGCGTTGTCGAAGGTGGTGCTGTCGTAGGTCGACGTGCCCGCATCGAAGGTCCGGTAATAGGGATCGCCTTCGCTACGCCAAGGCGCATAGCCGATATCGCCGCGCAGATAGATCGCACTCGCGCCAGCCGATTCTTTTTCGATGGTGATCTCCGGCGCATTCAGGAGATCCTCATCGGCAGCGAATGCCGCGCCGGAAAGGAGCAGGCCGGCACCAAAAGCGGCCCCGCAGAACCCGTTTCGCCAATCCATGCCCATGCCCTTTCACCACTGCTATCGGTGCGGGATGGCGCACTGCCGTCACCGCTTCGTTCAGCGTTAACTATTGGCAGCGACTGGTTAACCCCCGGTTAACCATGCCTGTTAGGAAACAAGCAAAGAATGGCGGCAACGAAAAAGGCCACCCGAAGGTGGCCTTTTGTATCATCTGGTCTGGCCGATCACTTGTAGACGATCGGCTCCGGCTCGTAGGGCACTTCGCAGACACTGCCGAACGAGTAGCGCAGACCAGCGCGCGCCTCGTGGATGTAGAAGCCCTCGTCGGAGCCCGGACCGCCACCGTTGGCGTAGCCGAACATGTCGCCATCGTCGACCTGGCGGAAGCGGTAGCCGACGTCGGCCTTGAGATTGCAGGTGAGGTCGATGGCAGTACCGGCCATCAGCGCGTAGGTAAAGCGCCACTTGCTCTCACCGTCATGGCTCGTCGTCGGGTCGCAATTGCCGGGGTTGCCGATTTCGCAACTGGTGTTGCGCAGCTTGTCCCACTTGACGTGCGTCGCACCGATACCGGCACCGACGTAAGGCGTGAAGGCGCCGTAGGTGCCGATATCGACATAGGCGTTGGCCATCAGGCTCCAGGCGGAAACCGATGTGACGTCGCGCGACCGGCACGGGCCCGGGAAGTTGCCGCAGCCACCCACGGTCGAGCCGTTGAAATCGGCGCTGCCCCAATAGTCGGCCGTGACGTCGGCACGGAAGTAGTTGTTGAACTGATAACCGACACCGACGCCGGCGACCCAGGAGTCATCGATATCGGCGGTTTCGAAATTGGCGATGGAGCCGCCCGGCCCACCCTGGTAGAAATTCGCGCCGCGCAGGTTGTTCCAGGCGTAACCGACATCGCCGCGCAGGTACCAGCCGCTGGTCTGGATGACTTCGACCGGCTGTTCCGGCACCGGCTCGATAGGCGGTTGATAGACATCCGCAGCAAGAGCTGCCGTGCCGCTGAGCAAGATCGCAACAACGCCACTCAAAATTCTCTTCATGGCCCACTCCAATAGATTCCGTTGCTTGGATCACCGTGAAAGCGGTGCCCAAATCCCGTTGTTGTTGTGGATAATGAGGAGCAAAGGTTAAGTTCCGATTAACTACAAACGTTTACCGCGTTTGTTAAGGAATCGGCATATTCTTGTAGTTGTCGTGCAGTTTACTGCCTGCTGCCCGAGATCACATAAGGTAGAGCTAAATAGAACGGCAGAACAACACTCTCTTTTGTCGTGATGGTTGCAGGTTCTGTTCCCCAGCGGAGTTCTAACGGGAAAATGGCCCGGACCGCGGCGACACTACCGGGCAAAAGCAACAGGCAACGGGAAAAAAAGAGGCCGGCGCTTCGCACCGGCCCTGGAGGGAAGTCGATTGGTACCGGCTTAGGCGGCGTTGCGCACGCTGCCGATGACATTGACCAGTTCGTCGACGATGCGCTCGACCTGGCCGCGATCGTCGCCTTCCGCCATCACGCGGATAAGCGGCTCCGTGCCGGACGGGCGGATCAGCAGACGACCGGATTTCGCAAGCTCCGCTTCCGCGTCCGCAATCGCCTGGCGCACGGTCGCGTCTTCAAGCGGCTTGCCGGCCGAAATGCGCACGTTCTTCAGCACCTGCGGCACTGGCTCGAAGCGGTGGCAGACCTCGCTCACCGTCTTGCCCTGACGCTTGATCACCGCAAGGATCTGCAAGGCCGCAACAAGACCGTCGCCGGTGGTGCCGAAATCGGAAAGCACGATATGGCCCGACTGTTCGCCGCCGACGTTCAGCCCGTCCTGGCGCATCTGCTCGACGACATAGCGGTCGCCGACCTTGGTGCGGCGCAGGTCGATGCCGCGCCCTTTAAGGTAACGCTCGAGACCGAGATTGGACATCACGGTCGCCGCAACGGCACCGCCGCGCAGCATGCCGTCCTCGGCCCAGCTGTCGGCAATGACGGCCATCAGTTGATCGCCATCGATGACGGTACCGTTCTCGTCGACGATCAGCACGCGGTCGGCGTCGCCGTCGAGCGCGATGCCGATATCGGCGCGCACTTCATGGACCTTCTTGGACAGAGCAGCCGGATGCGTCGAGCCGCAGTCGAGGTTGATGTTGAGGCCGTTCGGCTCCGTACCGATGGTAACGACTTCGGCACCCAGTTCCCAAAGGGCGGTCGGCGCCACCTTGTAGGCCGCGCCATTGGCGCAATCGACGGCGATCCTCAGGCCCTGCAGCGTGACATCGCGCGGCAGCGTGCGCTTGGCATGTTCGAGATAGCGATAGATGTCGCCATCGACGCGCTTCGCGCGGCCGATGTCTTCCGACTTCGCCAGCTGGCCCGAGAGATCCTGGTCGAGCAACGCCTCGATCTTCTGTTCGATGTCGTCGGAGAGCTTGTAGCCATCGGGGCCGAACAGCTTGATGCCGTTGTCCTGGAAGGGATTGTGGGACGCCGAAATCATCACGCCGATATCGGCGCGCAGCGAGCGGGTGAGCATGGCCACACCCGGCGTCGGGATCGGCCCGAGCAGGAAGACGTCGAGACCGGCCGCGGTGAAGCCTGCCACCATCGCGTTTTCGAGCATGTAGCCGGAAAGACGCGTGTCCTTGCCGATCACCACCCGGTGGCGATGGGCGCCATTGCGAAAGATCGTACCGACGGCGATGCCGACCCGCATCGCCAGATCCGGTGTCATCGGAAACATATTGGACTGGCCGCGAATACCGTCGGTGCCGAAATACTTGCGCTTCATAAGAGCTCCATCGTTCTGCCGGGTCAGCGCTGGCTTTGCCAGTTTCGCCTGTCTGCGGGGTGCGCGACTGGGTTTCATTGACCGGACCTCATTTCATATCGGCGGTTGCCGTACGCCTCCGATCGTCGTGCCCACCAATGGCCATGCGATCGCGACACATGAGTCTTCTTTGACACAAAAGTGCAGCAAACGGCAGCGAGCCTAGCATCAGAAATCATTACATCCCGTTACCAAACGCCAGGTGCAAAATCGCCAACGAAAAACCGCCGCTCCACTCAAGGAACGGCGGCTTCAATACATGGCCGACAGGTGTCGGTTATTGCGGCTGCGGCTCGAACCCGCCTTCGGACTCTTCGCCCTTGCCCGCCGAGCCTTCCTTCTTGGCACCGGCCGAGGGAACGGCCGAGCCACGATGCGGCGGCGTGTCGTCGCCGAGATCACGTGCCGGCTTCTCCCCGCGGATCAGCGCCTTGATTTCTTCGCCAGTCAGCGTTTCGTATTCGAGCAACCCTTCGGCAAGCGCCACGAACTCGTGGTTCTTCTCCGTCAGGATTTTGCGGGCGGTCTCGTAGGCCTCATCGATCAGACGACGGATTTCGTTGTCGATCTTCTGGGCGGTCGCTTCCGACACGTTCTTCTGCTGAGCAACGGAGTGGCCGAGGAAGACTTCCTGCTGGTTCTCGCCATAGGAAACCTGGCCGAGCTGGTCGGAGAAGCCCCATTGCGTCACCATCGCACGGGCAAGCTTGGTGGCCTGCTCGATATCCGAGGATGCGCCCGAAGTGATGTTCTCTTTGCCGAAGGTCAGTTCTTCGGCGACGCGTCCACCCATCATGATGGCAAGACGCGAGACCATCCACTTGTAGCTCATCGAGTAGCGGTCGCCTTCCGGCAGCTGCATGACCATGCCGAGCGCGCGACCGCGCGGGATGATCGTCGCCTTGTGCAGCGGATCGGCCGAGGGAACGTTGAGCGCGAGGATCGCGTGACCGGCTTCGTGATAGGCGGTCAGCTTCTTCTCGGCCTCGGTCATCGCCGACGAACGACGCTCCGCGCCCATCATGATCTTGTCCTTGGCATCCTCGAACTCGAGCATGGTGACAAGACGCTTGTTGCGACGGGCGGCCATCAGGGCGGCCTCGTTGACGAGGTTCATGAGGTCGGCACCGGAGAAGCCGGGCGTACCACGTGCGAGCACCTTGAGGTCGACGTTCGGCGCCAGCGGCACGTTGCGCACATGAACCTTGAGGATGCGTTCGCGGCCGTTGATATCCGGGTTCGGCACGACGACCTGGCGGTCGAAGCGGCCCGGGCGCAGAAGGGCCGGGTCGAGAACGTCAGGACGGTTGGTCGCGGCGATCAGGATGATGCCTTCGTTGGCTTCAAAGCCGTCCATCTCGACCAGCAGCTGGTTGAGCGTCTGTTCGCGCTCGTCGTTGCCGCCGCCGAGACCGGCGCCGCGATGACGACCGACAGCGTCGATTTCGTCGATGAAGATGATGCAGGGCGCATTCTTCTTGGCCTGTTCGAACATGTCGCGCACACGGCTGGCGCCGACGCCGACGAACATTTCAACGAAGTCCGAACCGGAGATCGTGAAGAACGGCACGTTGGCTTCGCCGGCAACCGAGCGGGCTAGCAGCGTCTTACCGGTACCGGGAGGACCGACGAGCAGCACGCCGCGCGGAATGCGACCGCCGAGGCGCTGGAACTTCTGCGGGTCGCGCAGGAATTCGACGATTTCTTCCAGGTCCTGCTTGGCTTCGTCGACGCCGGCGACGTCGTCAAAGGTAACACGGCCATGCGCTTCGGTCAGAAGCTTGGCCTTGGACTTGCCAAAACCCATCGCTCCACGCGAGCCGCCCTGCATCTGGCGCATGAAGAACAGCCAGACGCCGAGGATCAGAAGCATCGGAAGCAGGGTACCGATATAGCTGAGGAACCCGGACGAACCGTCGGTTTCCGGGCGAACCGTGACCGTCACGTCCTTGGCTTCGAGGCGCTCGGTCAGCGCCGTATCGACCGAAGGCGCGTAGGTCTGGAAGGTTGCGCCGCTTTCGGAATAGCTGCCGATCACTTTCGAGCCGGTGATCACGACTTCCTTGACGCGGCTCGCATCCACGTCCTTGAGGAATTGCGAGAACGGAATCTCGCGCGAGCCGGTGCGCTCCGTCGGCTGTTGGAACATGCTGAACAGCGCGATCAGCAGAAGCGCTATGATTGCCCAAAGGGCAAGATTACGAAAATTAGGGTTCATCGAACTCCCCGGAACCTGTCACGACCCGCGCATTTCGCGAGCCGCTGTCTTGCTCCCTAACATAGGGTTCTGGTGACGTATTGCCAAGGCAAACCGCCGGCTACCGTTCCATTTCTGTCAATAGATCGTGAACCGGCGGCGGAGGATAAGGCTCTCGTCCGAACAATCCGGCGATCCGATCGGCCATGATCCGGTCGAAACCCGGCAAAAAGGTGTCGTAGAGCCCGATCCGCGGCTCGATTGTGATGGATGCGACACTTTCGCCGTTCTCAGACCGGACCCTCGGCGCCGTAAGCGTTGCACGACCGGCAACGCCCGGTGGCAAGCCTGCGGCAATAAGTCTCTGCTGTTGTGGCCCGCCTCGGCCCTCTGCCGCGACGGAGATGGGCGCGCTTCCGCCATTTCGCACATGGAAGCGGCCATCCCATGTTGCGGTCTCGCCGCCTGCAAGCGTCAAAGTCGTCAGGCCCCGCGCCTCGCGATAGAGGTAAAGCCCGCTTGCGCGGCGGTCGAACACGCATCTTCCGGCCGTCATCCTACCGAGCGTTGTCTCTCGCAGAAACGCCGCCACCCGCTTCACCGTATCTGCGGCGGGGATATGCGCGCGGCCGCCGACCACGGCCACCAGCGCGAGCAGCGCCCGCTGCCAATCGACGTTGTCCCGATGGTCGCCGAGAGCAAGCGGGATCTCCACCACCAGGCCTGCATGCACGCGCACATGGCGGGTGATGAAGGCGGCAGCCCTTGCCGACGACCGGGCCCTGGCTCCAGCATCCCATACCCCCTCTTCCGCCCGCGGTGATTGCGCCAGTTCGGCCCGGACGCGGACCCGCTCGAAGGTCGGGTTGGCGTTGCTCGGATCATCGAACCAGGTCACGTCGCGCGTCGCGAGATAGGCGCGGATCGACGCTCGGTCTAGGTCGAGGAACGGCCGCAGCACCCAGATCCGGCGGTCGTAAAGGGTGGCACTCGCCATGCCGGAAGCGCCCGGCCCCTGCGCCCTTTGCATCCGCATCAGGATCGTTTCGCGCTGGTCGTCGCTGGTGTGGCCGGTGACGATACAGCCGGCCCCAAGCCGCTCGGCGGCATCCGCCAGTAGCCGATAGCGCGCCTCGCGCGCCGCCGCCTGAATGCCGGTCAGCGGTTTGGGGCCATTCCAACGCTTGATGAGGTGCGGAACGCCGATGCTTGCGCAGAAGGCGGCAACGCCTTTCGCTTCCGCAGCCGATTCCGGCCGCAGGGCGTGATCGACCGTACATGCGGCCAGGGAAAATCTGTTGGGGTCGCTTGCCTCGATCGCCTCGTTCAGGGCGAGAAGCAAACCCTTGGAATCGCTCCCGCCGGAGACGGCAACGAGGATACGCATCGGGCGAAGAAAGGAGGCGAGAAATCGTTTTGCCGTTTCGACAACGGCTGTCGGCGCCGGAGCCTCAGCAGCCAAAGCGGCTCTGCTCGCTCGTCACCTTCGCCTTCACCGCAGGCGAGGCCTTGGGATAGCGCTTGTTGACCTCGCCCAGCGTCGCGCAGGCGGTTTCCTTGTTGTCGAGCGCACCGAGCGACATGCCGAGCTTCAAGAGCATTTCGGGCGCCTTCGGCGATTTGCCGTGGGCCTGATGCGCGTTCAGGAAGGTCTTGGCGGCGTCGCTGTATTTGCCTTGCGAATATTGGGCTTCACCCAGCCAGAAGCTGGCATCGGCTGCCTTGTCGCCCTTCGGAAACGCGGCCAGGTAGTCGCCGAATTCCTGCTCGGCAGTGCTGTAGTCGCCCGAAAGGACATGACCGTAGGCCGACTGGTAGAGGTCGCCGGGATTGTCGAGCGATGCAGTCTGCTGGCTGCCGGGATTGCTGTTCAAGCCGCCGTCGGCCGGTGCGCCGGAATCGACGCCGGGAAGCGTGGCGTTTGCGCCCGGCCGCCCATCCGTCGTCGCTGCGACCGGATTGCCGTTCTCGTCGAACACGATCTGTCCGAGTGTCGACGGCGGGGCCGCGCCGTTGCCGCCCTGGCTTGCTCCGGGCGAAACGCCCGAAGACGCCATGTCGTTGCCGCCGGCTGCGGGCGCCATGGTCTGGCTATCCGTCACCCCCGGGGTGACGGACGCCTGATCGCTGGTTTTCGGCGTCTGCAGAGCGCCGCTCTTCTTGGGGGAGGCCTTGCCGCTTTCCAGATCCTGGAAGCGGAACTCGTTGTCCTCCTGGAACTTCCGGATCTGCTCCTGCATCTGCAAGAGCTGGAAGCTCATTTCCTCGATACGCCCGTTAAGCGAGCGGATCTGTTCTTCGAGCTGGCCAATCCGTGCGGTTTCGGCCGACTGCACCTTTACGACGGGCAGGTTCTGCGCGCCGCTGTTGGTCTCAGTCGTTCGGGCCAGCAGCCCTGAAAGAGGCATGGCGTTCGCCGTCTGGCCGAGACCCGCAAGGGTCGCAAGACCGATCAGGCCCGCCACGACAAATTTCTTCATTTCATTTGTCCTGTTCGAATACCGGTTGTCCCACCCTTGACCAGGGGCCCGCAATACATCTCGCCGAGTCATCTGGGTGATTGCCGCACAGTTTTCCAATTGCCCTGAAAAAGCAACGGAGTTCGGCCAAAGTGTGGTAAAAAAGCAAAGGGCGGCCAAGGGCCGCCCTTTTAATTTAGCGATCTGTGATCTCCGGAACACGCAACGCCTCCTGAGATCAAGTCGTGATTCCGGGCCACGCGATGCGCGCGGCCGCGGCATCATTACATGCCGGCGCCACCGAGAACGGTAACGGCGCGGCGGTTCTGCGACCAGCAGGAAATGTCGTCGCAAACGGCGACCGGCTTTTCCTTGCCGTAGGAGATCGTCTTCATGCGGTTCGACGGAACGCCCTGGCTGATCAGGTAGTCGCGGGTCGAGGCCGCACGGCGGGCGCCGAGCGCCAGGTTGTACTCGCGCGTGCCGCGTTCGTCGGCATGGCCTTCGATGGTGATCGCGTAGTTCGGGTACTTGGCAAGCCACTGGGCCTGACGAGCGAGCGTCTGCTGCGCGTCGGCGCGGATCGAGGTGGAGTCGGTGTCAAAGAAGATGCGGTCGCCGACATTGACGGTGAAGTCCTGCTGCGAGCCCGGCGTTGCCGAACCGGCGCCACCGAGACCGAGTTCGCCAGCGCTGCCCGGCAGGTTCTTCTTCGATGCACAGCCAGCCAGGGCAAGCGTCATGACCAGGGCGATCATGACCGGGTTGCGAGCGATGGTCTGCATGCGGCCTGCGGCCGGGGTGTCAATTCGGCTCATACGCCGGTCTCCTTGAGAAGTGTCTGAATTCACGGTTGCCAGACTGTAACCGGAAGCGGTTAATCGCTATTCAACAGTTATGGTTAACAAATCGATAATTTCGGCTCGGGCCCTGCTAGACCAGCACTTTGCGGCGAGAAAGCGGCATCATTGCCACATTTTCCCGCCGCAAATCGGATCAGCCTGCAGCGGGATCAGGAAAAAAGGAGGCGGCTTTCCGCCGGCCTCCCGCCCTTAAGCGGACGAGAGGGCGATCACGTTACTGGCTTTGGATCGGGCGACCCAAAGCCACGTGAACTACTCGAGCAGCGGCGACCAGGCCGGGTCGGATGCGAAGCCCTGCGTCTGGATCAGTTGCTCGTTGTAACCCGACAGATCGATCGAATAGAGCTGCGGTCCGCCGGAACCGGCACCCTGGCGGAAGAACATCAGGACACGGCCGTTCGGCGCCCAGGTCGGGCCTTCGTTGTGGAAGCCGGTGGTCAGGATACGTTCGCCCGAACCGTCGGTCTTCATCACGCCGATCGAGAACTTGCCGCCCGACTGCTTGGTGAAGGCGATGAGGTCGCCACGCGGAGACCAGACCGGCGTCGAATAGGAGCCGTCGCCGAAGGAGATGCGGCGCTGGCCGGAGCCGTCGGCACCCATGACGTAGATCTGCTGGCGGCCACCGCGGTCGCTTTCAAAGGCGATCTGGCTGCCATCCGGCGAATAGGACGGGGCGGTATCGATCGCGGCGGTGTTGGTCAGGCGCGTCGTGGTCCGCGAGCGCAGGTCCATTGTGTAGATGTTGGCGTTGCCGTCCTGCTGCAGGCTCATGATGACCCGCTGGCCATCCGGCGAGAAGCGCGGCGAGAAGGTCATCCCGGGGAAGTTGCCGACGACCTCGCGCTGTCCGGTTTCCAGCTGCAGCAGGTAGACGCGCGGCTGTTGGTTTTCGAACGACATGTAGGTGACTTCCTGGCGGTTCGGCGAGAAGCGCGGCGTCAGAACGATGTCGTTGGAATTGGTGAGCGCACGGGCGTTGAAGCCGTCCTGGTCCATGATGGCGAGCTGACGCTTGCGTGCCGTCTTCGGGCCGCTTTCGGCGACATAGACGATGCGGGTGTCGAAGTAGCCCTTTTCACCGGTGACGCTCTGATAGATGGCGTCGGCGATGATGTGGGCCACGCGGCGCCAGTTTTCCGGCTGGGTGAAGAACTGCTGGCCGGTCATCTGCTTGTTACCGAACGTATCCCACAGGCGGAACTCGGCCTTCAGCCTGCCGTCGCCTTCCTGCGTCACGCGGCCGGTGACGAGCGCCTGCGCGTTGATGACCTTCCAGTCCTCGAAACGCGGCGTCGCATCCGGATTGCTGATCTTCTCGATGAACGCGCCCTTGTTGATCGGCGCGAACAGGCCCGAACGCTTCAGGTCCGCCGCAACCACGTCCGAAATCTTCTGGCCGAGTTCGCCCTGGAGAAAGTCCGTGACAGCGATCGGCAGCGGTTCGACGTTGCCCTTGTTGATGTTGATTTCAACTTCAGCATTTGCCGGTGTCACCGCCGCCACGACGGCGGCTAACATGCCCGCGGCCACCATCAGGGCGCGGAAAAGAGAGACCTTGATCATAGGGACAAGCCTTTCAGCTTCGTACGAAGGGTTTGCAGGGGTGGTTTGCTATCCGGCATGGGTTCCAATCCCGGCAGCTCTAGAGTGCGAATTCCGAGGGGTCGAAATTCAGCACGAGGGTATTCCATCCTTTTTCGCCCTCATATTTTTCAGGCGGGAGGTTCTGTAGCGGGGCCGAACGGCGGATCGCGCGCAAGGTGCTGCTTTCAACGGCACGGCGCGTACCTTCCGGACCGCCGGTTGCGGTAACCTCGGGTGTGCCGACGATATTGCCGGCGGGATCCAGCTGCACGCGCACCGTGACACGCACTTCCTCGACGCCGGTCAGGCCTGGCGTCAGTGACCAGTTGCCCTGGATCTGGCCCTTGACGCCATCGATCTCGTTGGCGCTCAAGCCCACACCAATGGTTTTCTTGCCGCCGAGCGCCGCTTCCTGTGTCGAGCGCTTGGCACCACCGGCGGAGGGATCCTGCCGGTTGAGAAGGGCGGCGATCTCGTCGGCGTTGAACTTGCTTTCCTCGGTGGAGGCAGCTTTCTTCTGTTCCTTCGGCGTTGCCTCGTTCTTGCGGTCAGGCGTCTTGGCGCTCTGGGCGGGCTTTTCGACCTTCGGCTTTGCCGCCGGCGTCGGCACCTTCTCAGGCAGCGCTTCGGCTTCCGGGTTCTCGGCCGGCTTTTCCTCGGCGGGTGCCGGCTCCGGCTTCGTCTCCGGCTTCACTTCCTGCTTCGGTTCGGGCAGAGCGGCAACTTCGGTCGCAGGTTCGGAGGCGGGCTTGGATTCCTCGACCTTCTTGATCTCTTGCTCGACCGGATCGGGCGTCGGCTCGGGCTTCTCGTTCTTTTCCGGAGAGGCCGTGGCTTCGCTCTTCGACGGCTTGGCGTTCGGCGTCGGCGGCGTCTTCAGGTCGGTATCGTTGTCGCCGATGTTTTCGGCAGGCTGGTTGGTCTCCGGCCGCTTGGTCGGAACCGGCGACGAGGTCTCCTTCTTCGGCGCCTTCTTGTCGCCCTGCTGAACCTGCGTCATCTCCGAATAGGGAACGATGTCGACAGGCAAAGCCTCGACGTCGGCGACCTGGAAGTCAGCCGGGCTGCCAAGCGACACCAGCGCCCAGGTCAAGACCATGGCGTGGAGGACAGCAGATGTAGCGAGACTGCCCTTCATCGTGGACGATCACTTTTCCTGTTCTTGCAGCGTGACAAGGCCGAGGTTCTTGAAACCGGCGGCCGAGATGCGGGCCATGACCTTCATGACCGTGCCGTAGTCGGCATTGGTGTCACCGCGCACATAGATGCGCTCGTTGTAGCCGGTGGTGGCGATCGCCTCGAGCTTCGGCACCACTTCGTCGATGGCGATCGCGGTTTCCTGCAGGTAGATCTCGCCTGCCGGGTTGACCGAGACAGTGATCGGCTGCGTATCGGAATTGAGCGCCTTTGCCTGCGTTTCCGGCAGATCGATCGGCACGCCGACCGTCATCATCGGTGCTGCCACCATGAAGATGATCAGGAGCACGAGCATGACGTCGACGAACGGCGTCACGTTGATCTCGCTCATCATGGCTTTCTTGCCGCCGCGGCGACGACGTCCGCCACCCGAACCCTTGGCTCCGCCAACCGACATACCCATCAGCGTGGTCTCCGTACTCTCTGGCGATTACTGCGCGGCCTGGCGCGGGTTCTGCAGCTTCTCGTCGATCTGCCGCGACAGGATGGCGGAGAATTCGTCGGCGAAAGCTTCCATGCGTGCCGACAGCTTGCCGGCGTCGGCCGAGAACTTGTTGTAGGCGATAACCGCGGGGATAGCGGCGAGCAGGCCGATCGCGGTGGCGAGCAGTGCTTCGGCGATACCGGGCGCCACGACCGCAAGGTTGGTCGACTTCGAACCGGCGATCGCCTGGAACGAGGTCATGATACCGACGACCGTACCGAAAAGGCCGATGAACGGGGCGGCCGAACCGATGGTCGCGAGCGAGCCGAGACGGGCCTCCAGCGATTCCGATTCCCGGGCGAGCGTCACGTCCATAGCGCGGTCGATACGCATCTGCAGGCCGATCGGCGAACGGGCGCCGCGCTCGAAGCTCTTCTTCCATTCGCGCATGGCGGACACGAAGATCGCACCCATGCCGGCCGTCTGGCGGTCGGCGAGCGTGCGGTAGAGTTCTTCCAGCGACTGGCCGGACCAGAACACCTGCTCGAAGCTGTCGAGCTGGCGGCGGACGCGGCCGTAGTTCAGCGTCTTGTCGACGACGATCGCCCAGGTCCAGACGGAGGCTGCGACGAGCCCCAGCATGACCAGCTTCACGACGAAGCCCGCTTGCATGAATAGCGACCAAAGGCTCACATCGTGTGTTGCCGCGGCCAATCCAACCTGTTCCATCGTCTTCAGTCCCCGAATCCAAACACCCGGCAAGAGCGGTTCATGCTCGTGACCGGGTAGCCCAAACGTCCTGTTTGCAAGAGTGCCCGGCACCGCCGCAGATCGCACCATCGCGACCTTAATTAGCTTTAGGTTGCCTTCTTGCCGTCAATTTTGGTCAAAGGATGACGTGCACTGCACAAATCCTGATGCGATGATTAAGACACCATTATGGTTAAGAGACCGTTACCGTCGTGTGTCTTTGCAGTATCACCCGGCAGTCGGAACTTAGCGTTGCCGAGTACGTTCCTAGGGATGGCCCAACGAACGACAGGACAACGAAGCGAAGGAAAGTCCTCACCGGACTTTGATCCCCGGGACCGATTGATCCTCGCCCTTTACGCCGAGCTCAAGGCCGAGCGGGAAACCCGCGCCGCCCTGGAGGACGCACTCGCCCACGGCGTCGTATCGCTGGAAATCCTCCAGGCCATCATCTCCGATCCGGTTCCCGTGGTGACCGAGGAGGACATTGTTCGCATCGAACGGGTCCTCGCCCTCGATGCGGCCCGGTCCGCAATTCTGGCTAAGGACGCGCCGACCCTCCGGGGTCTCCGTGGAGGCGGGTGATGGCGTCCCTTCGCAGCCCGCTTGCCGAATACAACAAACGCCGCAACTTCGGCGAGACGCGCGAACCAAAGGGCAAGCTTGGTCGCGGCCGGTCCGGCCGCATGCGCTTTCTCGTGCAGAAGCATGACGCCACCCGGCTCCACTACGACTTGCGGCTGGAATGGGACGGTGTCTTGAAGAGCTGGGCGGTCACCCGCGGACCAAGCCTCAATCCGGAAGACAGACGACTTGCCGTGAGAACCGAGGATCATCCGCTGGCCTATGGCGATTTCGAAGGCACAATCCCCGAAAAGCAATATGGCGGCGGCACCGTCATGTTATGGGACAGCGGCTGGTGGGAGCCGGAAAACGATCCGGACGAGGGCTTGCGCAACGGCAAGCTGACATTCCATCTTCACGGTCAGCGGATGCAAGGCGGGTGGGCATTGGTGCGGATGCGGTCACGCCCCGGCGAAAAGCGCGAGAACTGGCTGCTGATCAAGGAGGGTGACGAAATTGCCGCCGAGGATGGCGACGTTCTGCTGGAGGACCATCTGACGAGCGTCAGCACCGGCCGCACCATGGCCGAGATTGCCGATGGGAAGGGCGAACGCAAGAAGCATGTCTGGACCTCCAAGGGGGAGGACAAGGAGGCGAAGGCCGTGACAGTCAAAACATCCAAAACCGCAACGAAGCCCAAGGACAAAGCAGCAAAGCCGGCAAAGGCGAAGCAAGCCATATCGGACGAAACCGTGCTTGGGGTGCGCATCACCCATCCGGATCGCGTCCTGTTTGCCGACCAGGGCATCAGCAAGCTCGATCTCGCCCGCTACTACGCCGTCGTCGCCGATCGCATATTGCCCCATGCGGCCGAGCGTCTCCTCTCGCTCGTGCGTGCGCCGCAGGGCGTGAAGGGTCCGCGCTTCTACCAGAAACATGCGAGCGACGGTTTTCCCGACGAGATCAAGGAAGTCCCCGTCGAGGAAAGCTCCGGCGAAACGGAAAACTACATGTATGTGCGCGACGCCAAGGGGCTGGTCGCTGCGGTCCAGATGGGCACGCTGGAGTTCCATATCTGGGGATCGCATGTCGACAAGCTGGAGATCCCCGATCGACTGGTCTTCGACCTTGATCCTGACGAGGGTCTCGACTTCGAGATGGTCAAAGGTGCGGCCGTGGCCTTGCGCGATGCGCTCGACGAGATCGGGCTGAAATCGGCTCCGATGGTCACGGGGGGCAAGGGCGTCCATGTCATCGTGCCGCTGACGGCCCGCGCCAGCTGGCCGGAAGCCAAGGCCTTCGCCAAGACCTTTGCTCAAGGTTTCGCCGATCGCGAACCGGACCGGTTCATCGCCACCATGTCGAAGGAAAAGCGCAAAGGACGCATCTTCATCGACTGGCTGAGGAATGAGCGCGGCGCGACCGCCATTGCCCCCTACTCGACCCGGGCGCGCGCTGACGGACCGGTGGCGACGCCCATCAACTGGGATGAACTGGACGATCTCAAGTCGGCCAACAGCTTCCACATCCCGGACATCCTCGAGCGGATCGAAAATGGCGCAGACCCCTGGCAGGATGTGGCCAAGATCAGGCAATCCCTGACCAAGACGATCCTGGGCAAGATCGGCGTGAACGAGGCGGACTAGGCCGCCGACGCCCCGCGCAATCCCTCGATCCACGAGCGCAATGCCGTCCCGATCGCGTGCGGATGATCCTCCTGCAGGTAGTGCGCGCCCGCGCCGAGTTTCACCAGGCGGCAATTCGCAAGCTCGTCGGCATAAGCTTCCGCCTCCGCCGGCGAGATGAGCGCACCAGGGTCGCCCGAGAACAACAGCTTGGGATATCCTGAGGCGCGAAGCGTGGCGTGATCTGCCGTACTGATAGCGTAGAACTCAGAAGGCGCGCCCTCGATCGGCAGTTCACGCGGCAGGCGCAGCACGGGGCGGCGGGAAGATGGATTCGGAAACGGTGCCCGATAAGCAGTCATTTCCTCGTCGTTCAATTGACGCAGGATCGCGTTCGGTACGACCCGTTCGATGAAGACGTTTTCCTCCAGGATCAGCCGCTCGCCGACGCCTTCAGTTCGGAACGCCCTGAACAGTTCGCGGGCCTGCGGCTTTTGATGAAACGCCTCATAAGTTTCAGCCGGACGGATATATTCCATGAAGGCGAGGCCGAGCACCTTCTCCCGATTGAGTGCGGCAAAGTGGAAGGCAAGCGCTGTTCCCCAATCCTGCGCGACCAGGAAAAGTGGACCGGGGACCACCTTTTCGATGAAGGCTTCGAGATAGCGGAACTGGTCGAGGAAGGTGTAGTCGATGTCGGGCTTGTCGGATTGGCCATAGCCGATCAGATCCGGTGCAACGCAGCGCCCGACCGGTGTCACATGCGGCAAGATGTTCCGCCAGATATAGGACGACGTCGGGTTGCCGTGGAGAAACAGGACCGTCGGTCCCGTGCCTTTTTCGATATAGGCCATCGACGATCCGAAAATGTCGACGAATGACTTGCCCGCTGCGAATGCCTCTTCACGCATGCTTCCCTCCATCAAACACGGTTGAAAAAACGATCGTCCTGAACGTTGCAAGCGGCGCCGGGCTGCGATCGACCTTCATGCGCAGCATGGCCCCCTGCCAGGCGCTGAGCAGGAAGTCGGCAAGCTCGGCCGCCGAGCCGAGCGGAGCGATTTCGCCCTTCTCCAGCCCTTCGGCGATGCAGGCCTCGAAGGGACCGCGCCACGTCGCAAAGAGTTTCGACAGATGCGCCCTGAGCCGTTCATTGTCGAAGGAGGCTTCGAGGCTGAGATTGCCGATCATGCAGCCGCGGCTGTAGTCGGCGTCAGCCAGCTTGCCGGTGATGAGGTCGATGTAGCGACGCAACCGGTCGACGGGGCGCACGCTTCTGTCGCCAAGCGCCTCTTCCACGAGGCCCGAGACATAGGCGAAGTAGCGATCGAGCACCTCGATGACGAAGTCTTCCTTGGACGTGAAGTGATTGGTGAAGGACCCAGGACGGGCGCCCGCAGCCTCGACGATGTCGCGTACGCCGGTCCCGGCGTAGCCTGTGTTCCATACGAGCTGATCGCCCGCCTTCAGAAGATTTTCACGTATCGATTTTCTGGACATGGCGAAATAATACGTACGTACGTATTATTGTCAATGCACTGAATCGAATGCAGTGAAAGCGCGCGTCCACCAACGAAAAACGCCCCTGGAAGGGGCGCCGTGTCTCCGTTCGACCGAAGGAGAGCCCTAGCTCGCGCTCTCCTTCGCATGATGGAATCTGTAGGCGAGCGCCTCGGGCAGCCGCCGTGGCCGACCCTGGCCGTTGATCACGGCGATGATCACCTTGGCGGCGATCAGCAACTGCTCGCCGCGGCGGATCTCCTGCTGCAGCACCATCTTGGCGCCGCCGGCCTTCTCGGTGACGGTGGTAATCGTCAGGATGTCATCCATGCGCGCCGGCAGCTTGAAATCGATCTCCATGCGATGGACGACGAAGACGAGGCCTTCGCTGTCGCCCTCGATCGCCAGCGTTGCCTGCTCGACGCCGAGCAGCCGCAGGAAATCGGTGCGGGCGCGCTCCATGAAATGCAGGTAGCGGGCGTGATAGACGACGCCGGAAAAGTCGGTGTCTTCGTAATAGACGCGCTGGATCAGCTGATGGCCGTTTTCGGTCAGTTCGCCTGCGAGCGAAATCAGGGACATACTTTTCTCCGAAAGAATTTCCCGTTTCCTGTGCAGGAACAAAAAGCCGTTTGCAAGCATTGCAGCCTTGTCACAATCCTATCCTATCACGTGACGGACTTCCTTTGCGATCAGGAGAACGTGCATGAAGATTGCGATTCTCGGCGGCGACGGTTTCGTCGGTTGGCCCACGGCCCTTCATTTGTCCGATGCCGGTCACGACGTTCATATCCTCGACAATCTCTCCCGCCGCTGGATCGACACGGAACTGGGCGTACAATCGCTGACGCCGATGGATTCGATCCAGGAACGCACGCGTATCTGGCATGCCGAAACCGGCCGGCGCATCCATTTCAACCTGATCGATCTCGCCCGCGACTACGAACTCCTGAAGAACTGGCTCGCCGACCATCGCCCTGACGCCATCGTGCATTTTGCCGAACAGCGTGCCGCGCCCTATTCGATGAAGAGCGACCGCCACAAGAACTACACGGTCAACAACAACGTCAACGCCACGCACAATCTTCTGAACGCGCTGGTCGAACTCAGCCTCGACGCCCACCTCGTGCATCTCGGCACCATGGGCGTCTACGGCTACTCCACCATCGGCGCGGCGATCCCCGAGGGCTATCTGCCTGTCGGCATCGAAACGATGGGCGGCGAGACCGTCAGCCAGGAGATCCTCTACCCCTCCAATCCCGGCTCGATCTACCACATGACCAAGTGCCTGGATCAGTTGCTCTTCCAGTTCTATGCCAAGAACGACGGGCTTCGGATCACCGACCTGCACCAGGGCATCGTCTGGGGTACGCATACCGAGCAGACGCGCCGCCACGCCCAGCTCATCAACCGCTTCGACTATGACGGCGACTATGGCACCGTGCTCAATCGTTTCCTCATCCAGGCGGCAATCGGTTATCCGCTGACCGTGCACGGCACCGGCGGCCAGACCCGCGCCTTCATTCACATCCAGGATTCGGTGCGATGCATCGAGCTGGCGCTCACGAACCCACCGGCGCGCGGCAGCCGTGTCGAGATCTTCAACCAGATGACCGAGACCCACCGGGTGCGCGATCTCGCCGAAATGATCGCCTCGATATCGGGGGCTGAGATCGCCCGGTTGCCGAACCCGCGCAAGGAAGCTGCCGAGAACGAACTCGTCGTGCACAACGAGAAATTCCTGAGCCTCGGTCTCAACCCGACGCGGCTGCAGGACGGATTGCTTTCGGAAATCGTCGATGTCGCCAAGAAATTCGCCTATCGTGTCGACAGAACGCGCGTGCCCGCCGTCTCCGCCTGGACCAAGGACATCGCGCCGCTGATCAACCACGACCCAGAGGGCAAGCGGCTGAAATCCGTTTCATGACATCGAACGATCCTTCGGAGGGGCTCCGCCCCTCCTCGCCTCCCCAAGCCGACCATGCCTATGTGACGCTCGTCACCAATGCCGATTATGCGCTTGGCGCCCGCGCACTGGCGCGCTCCATAACACGGACGGGCACGAGGGCCGATATCGTCGTGCTGCACACGGGCGGCGTTTCTGTCGATGTACTGGCGCCGCTTGCCGAATTCGGCTGCCGGCTGGTGGAGACCGACCTTCTGCCGCTTTCCGACGCCTTCAACGCGCGCCACCAGCGCCGGAACGTGCATGATAAGGCGCCCTTCACGAAAGGCCGAAAGCCCGACTTCCACTCGCCGCTCGACAACTTCTGCAAGCTCCGGCTCTGGCAGCTTACCGAATATCGGCGCTGCGTCTTCATCGACGCCGATGCGGTCGTGCTCCGGAACATCGACCGGCTGTTTGCCTATCCGGAATTCTCCGCTGCCCCCAATGTCTACGAAAGCCTTGCGGACTTTCATCGGCTGAATTCCGGCGTCTTCGTCGCCGAACCGTCAATGGCGACCTTCGACAGGATGATCACCCAGCTTGATGCGCCGGACGCCTTCTGGCCGCGCACCGACCAGACCTTCCTGCAAGCCTTCTTCCCGGACTGGCACGGTCTGCCAGTGACGATGAACATGCTGCAATATGTCTGGTTCAACCTGCCCGAACTCTGGGACTGGGGCTCAATCGGCGTGCTGCATTACCAGTATGAAAAGCCCTGGGAGACGGATCATCCGCGCCGGGAGACCCTGCAGCCGCTTATCGATCTCTGGCATGGCTACCTGACAGGAGACGATATTCCGGACATCGCATCGCTCACCAACCCGGTCCGCCGATGACCCGCGCGCTTGTCTCCGGCGGCACGGGCTTCGTCGGCCGCTTCATCGTCGAGCATCTGCTTCTGGCGGGGTACGAGGTTGTGATCGGCGGTCGCACGCGGGCCCCAAACACCTTCTTCAGCGGGCCTGTTGGTTTCGTGCCCCTGTCGCTCGATCCGACGATCGATCACAGCGCGGCCTTCGGCAATGTCCAGTGTTTCGTCCATGCCGCCTTCCAGCACATCCCTGGCCGATATCGAGGCGGCGAAGGCGATGATCCCGAGAGCTTCCGCCGCGCCAATCTCGATGGTTCGGTCCGGCTTTTCGAAACGGCACGCGAACAGGGCGTAGGTCGCTGCATCTTCCTGTCGAGCCGCGCGGTCTACGGAACGCACCCAGCAGGCGCCGTGCTGTCGGAGGGATCGACCTGCCATCCCGAGAGCCTCTATGGCGCGCTCAAGCTTGCGGCGGAGCGGCAATTAGAACTGCTGGGCACGGACGACTTCAGGACAGCAAGCCTACGCGTCACCGGCGTCTACGGAGCACCGGGCAACGGGGCGTCGCACAAATGGCAGGCCCTGTTCGACGACTATCTGCAGGGCCGCCCGGTTGCACCGCGGGCCGGCACGGAAGTGCATGGCGACGATGTCGCAGCCGCCGTGCGCCTCGTGCTCGAAGCGGAAACGCGCCGCTCACCGGTTTCGGTCTTCAACGTCTCCGATATCCTCGTCGACAACAGCATCATTCTGGAAATCGTTCGCCAAATCACCGGTTGTATGAACGACCTGCCCGAACCGGCCGCATTGACCGAATTCAACGCGATGGACTGTGGCCGTCTGCGCGCGCTCGGCTGGACGCCGGGCGGGCTCCCGCGGCTGCACGAGACGATCGAAAAGCTGCTCGGCTGAGACGCTGCGTAGAGCCGTTCTGTGTCGATCAAGGACTCCTTTAAGGAGTATTAATTTACAATTTAATACCCAAGGTTGCCGCCGAAATTCCGAGCTATGTTGGCTGCGCGGAACGGTTCCGGTCCGTGCAAAAAGCTCAACCCTCCCGTCGATCGACGGCGCTTCGAAGGAAATCAATCATGCCTATCGAGACGTTGAATCCTGAAGTCTGGAAGCTTGTCGGCACTTTGAACGGTGAATGGAAAACGAATGGCGGCAAGGATTTCGGCTGGGGCACGGTCAAGACCTCATCGCAAACCTTGACTGCAAACGCCTTGCTTTCGGTCTACAAACTGATGCGCGGCAACCAGAATCTGACGCGCGACTACTACCTCGTCGTCGGGGATGTCTATCACGGCATCCAGGGTTCGCCATCCACTCCGTCGTCCAACTGGGTATCGGTCGGCTTTTACGCCAATCACATGAAGCTGCGCCTCGAGACGAACTCGCAGCAGGCGCGGCTCGTAACGTTCGGGCCGAACAGCACCGTCGAGCAAGCGACGATCAGTTTCTCGATCGGCGGCGAGCTCAGCGCCGAATACAGCAAGGAAGGCCCGAAGGGCGGCGCCTCGCTCAGCGCCAATGTCGGTGTCAGCTTCACGGCCTCCGAGGTTTCGTTTGCGGCACGCCCCGCAACGCAATCGATCGAGTGGCAGGCGAGATTGCCCCATGTCGGCTGGGTTTCGGCGGGAGTGCCGGCAAATCCCGGTCGCCCGTCCTATGCCGGTTACATCTGGAATGCGGCCGCGATCATCGAGGTCCCGCAAGGCGCGACGCCCAACTTCAAAGGGCGCTTCGAAGTGGACTTCGAGTTCAATTGGACCCGCGGCATTCGCAAGCGGTCGTTCACGCCCGAGATCGATCTCGTCTACCAGTCCCTTACCAGGACGGGCACCAGCGACATCGAGGTTATTCCGCCGCTGCCGACGATACTGGAGACATTGCGCTCCCTCGCCTCTTCGACCGGTCGGGACGGCAAGACCGACACCTTCCTGGCAGCGCTGGAAAACTCTCGTGTGATCGATGCGCTCGGCGACAGCAATCTTGACCAGATCGTCATCGCGCCAACCAACCTGGCCGTCCAGACCTACTTCGACCAGCACCCGCAAATCGCGCTCGAGGCCGTTTCGCCGGCAAACCAGGCCTGGCTCGATAGCTGGGTCGCCGAACGGATCATCAGCACACCGCCCGGCTCTGTTGAACTGGCAACACTCAGTGCGTCGATAAAGAGCATGAGCGAGGGGGAATGGTACCAGTGCGCGGACGGCCTGCTACTGGTCACCGGCACCTATGAGGTGGCGTCCGGCCTGCGGCGCGCAGTGCGAAGCGGAGCCATCAGGGCCGCCTGACGCACCGTGACAAACGGGCGCTGCTCGGCTCAACAGAGCGGGCGGGCGGAAGCAAACAGGCCTGGCGTCGTCTCGATGCCAGGCTCTTTCAGCGCAAGACCGGACGAACCCGGAATTTGTCGCTCAGCCGAGATCGATCACCACGATCTCCGGCGGCATGCCGAAGCGAACCGGCGCAAGCGAGCAGCCGAGACCGCCGGAAACGATCAGATTGCAATCGTTCTCGGTCACATGGCCGTAGGCGTAACGCTCGCCGAAACGCGAGGGCACGACCGGCGCATAGCCGAGAAACCGCACCTGGCCGCCATGGGTATGGCCCGACAGTGTCAGCGCGACACGCGACGGAACACGCGGGAACACATCCGGCTCATGCGCCATGAGGATGACCGGATCAGTATCGCTCACCTGGGCGAGCGTACCGTCGAGATCGTCGAGACCGCTCATGCGCTTGCGTTGCCACTTCTTGCCGGGCACCAAGGCAAGCTGATCTTCGAGGCCAGCGATCCAGAAGCCCTGCCCCTCCTTCTCCAGTCTCACCGCCCGGTTGCTATAGACGTTGATGCCGACGTCCTGCAGCGCCTTATGCCCGAAGGTCGGCCCGCCGCCGTTCTTCTGCGCGGTCCGGTCTTCCCACCAGTCATGATTGCCCATGACCGCGTGGACGCCGAGCGGCGCCTCGAGTGTGGCCAGCGCCTTCGACCATTCGCTGGAATGCACATAGCTGGTGACGAGGTTCATGCCGGCCACATAGTCGCCGAGCAGCAGCGTGATATCGCCGCCAAGGCTGTTGGCCTGCCGGCAGATCGAAGCGATACGGCTTGCCGGCATCCAGGGCTCGCACGCGTGGATGTCGGTGAGCACGACGGCGCGCAGCTTGAGGCCCGGTGTCCAATTGGGTGGCGTCAATTTGTATCGGGTGACGTTCAGCCGGGCCAGAGGTTCGACGGCAAAGGCGTAGCCGCCCAGTGCCGCCATGCTGACGATACCGCCGCCGATCAGTTTCAACAATCCGCGGCGGCTGATCATCTAGTCGTCGTCCTCTAATGTCAGGCGAAACTGGGTCGCCTCCATCTCCTTGGGGGGATTAAGGCCGATATGTTTCCAGGCATTGGCGGTCAAAATACGGCCGCGCGGCGTGCGTTGGATGAAGCCCTGCTGGATCAGATAAGGCTCGATGATGTCTTCAATCGCATCACGCGGCTCCGAAAGGCCCGCAGCTATGGTTTCGATGCCGACGGGACCGCCGCCGAAGTTCTGCGCGATCATGAAGAGGTAGCGCCGGTCGAGCTGGTCGAGGCCCATATTGTCGACGAGCAGCCGCGTCAGCGCCTCGTCCGCGAGCTCCTTGGTCACGGCTTCGGCACGCGCCACTTCGGCGAAGTCGCGCACCCGGCGCAACAGCCGGCCGGCGATGCGCGGCGTACCGCGGGCGCGGCGGGCGATCTCGCGGGCGCCGTCGTCGGTCATGCCGAGGCCCATCAGCCGGGCGCCACGCCGGACGATCGATTCCAGCTCTTCGACCGTGTAGAAATTGAGCCGCACCGGAATGCCGAAACGGTCGCGAAGCGGCGTCGTCAGAAGCCCGAGGCGGGTGGTTGCCGCCACCAGCGTGAACTTCGACAGGTCGATCTTCACCGACCGCGCCGCCGGGCCTTCGCCGATGATGAGGTCGAGCTGGAAGTCCTCCATCGCAGGATAGAGGATTTCCTCGACGGCCGGATTGAGCCGGTGGATTTCGTCGATGAAGAGCACGTCGCGCTCTTCGAGATTGGTGAGCAGGGCCGCGAGATCGCCGGCCTTGGCGATCACAGGGCCGGAGGTCGAGCGGAAATTGACGCCGAGCTCCTTGGCCATGATCTGCGCCAGCGTCGTCTTGCCGAGCCCGGGAGGGCCGACGAAGAGCACGTGGTCCAGCGCCTCGCCGCGATTTTTTGCCGCCTCGATGAAGATCTTCAGGTTGGCGCGCGCTTCCGCCTGGCCGGTGAAGTCATCCAGCGTCTGCGGGCGCATGGTCGCATCGAGGTCTTCACCGCGCTTTTCCGGCGTTATCAGGCGTGCGGCGTCAGTCATGCGTTCGTTCCATTCGGTCGGGCAGCTGAGCGCTGCAACCCGTCATCATGCCGGGCACGATGCGTTCTGCCTTCTGTGCCCAGCCAAGGCAAGCGTTCATCGCGCCAGTTCTTTCAGGCCAAGGCGAATGAGCTTGGCGCTGTCGCCGCCTTCGCCGCCGTTCTTCAAGGCCGCCGCAACGGCATTGGCCGCCTGGTCGCGCGAGTAGCCGAGATTGGTGAGCGCCGAAACCGCATCGGAAACCGGCGCGGAGGCGACGCCTTCGCCAAGCTCCTGCTTGAGGCCGATCGAGGCCGACATCTCGCCGGCGAAGGACGGCGCCTTGTTCTTCAGTTCCGTGACGATGCGCACCGCCACCTTGGGCCCGACACCGGGCGCACGGGAGACGGAGGTCTTGTCCTGCAGCGCGATCGCATTGGCCAATTCCCCCGGCGTCAGGGTGGAAAGCACGGCCAGCGCCACTTTCGAGCCGACCCCCTGCACGCTCTGCAACAGCCGGAACCATTCCCGCTCCAGCGCCGTCAGGAAGCCGAACAGCTTCAACTGGTCTTCGCGCACATACGTCTCGATGAAGAGCACCGCCGCCTCGCCCGCCGATCCGAGCCTGGACAGCGTGCGCGCCGAACAAAAGGCAACGTAGCCGACGCCATGCACATCGAGCACGACGTGATCCTCGGCGATCTCGTCGATGGTACCCTTCAATTTGCCGATCATGTGGCGTCTCTCGCGGTGGGTTCTGGATGGTCATCGGACCATCGGAAATTATCGTGTCGGGCGCAACTACGCCATCAATGCGGCAAGCCGGCTCGTCACCGATTGCCGGTTGTGGGCATGGCAGATAGCGATCGCCAGTGCGTCCGCCGCATCGTTGCCCTTGAACTCGGCCTTCGGCATCAGAACCTTCAGCATCATGTGGATCTGCTGCTTCTCGCCATGGCCGACACCGATCACCGCCTTCTTGACCGCGTTCGGCGCATATTCGGCGACCCTGAGGCCTGCGCGTGCCGGTACCAGCATGGCGATGCCGCGCGCCTGGCCGAGTTTCAGCGTCGCTGTCGCGTCCTTGTTGACGAAGGTCTGCTCCACCGCCGCCTCGTGTGGCTGATAGCTGTGCACCACCTCGGCAAGGCCGTCATGCAGCTGGCAAAGTCTGGAGGCGAGGTCCATGTCGCCATCCGACGTCACCGTGCCCGAGGCGACGAAACGCAACGAATTGCCGAGCGTCTCGATGATGCCCCAGCCGGTACGACGGAGCCCCGGATCGATGCCGATGATGCGAATCGTGGTCTGCATGAATTTCACCCTATGATGTCAGTCCGGACGCTGCCAGCAAAAAGTGAACAAAACAAAAACATACGCACAGTTGAGGCGCGGCCTCAGGTTTTCTTCGGCACCGCCCTTGGATTGAGGAAAATTGAGCTTACATAGCCTTGCATCAATTTCTCTCAATAAAGGCCTTTACCATGGCGACTTTCTCCGTCCTCGATCTTTCCCCGATCACTGAAGGCGGCAGCGTCGCCCAATCGCTGGAGAATTCGCGCCGTCTGGCCCAGGCGGCCGAGGAGAACGGCTACACCCGCTTCTGGCTGGCCGAACATCACGGCATGAAGGGCATCGCCAGTGCGGCGACCTCGATCGTGATCTCGCACGTGGCGGCAGCGACGAAGACGATCCGTGTCGGCTCCGGCGGCATCATGCTGCCGAACCACTCGCCGCTTGTCATCGCCGAACAGTTCGGAACGCTCGCCGCCCTCTACCCCGGCCGCATCGACCTCGGCCTCGGCCGTGCGCCCGGAACCGACATGCGCACCGCCCAGGCCCTCCGACGCAACATGGAGGCGAGCGGCAACAACTTCCCGAACGACGTCGTCGAACTGCAGGCACTGCTCGGCCCCGTCGCCGAGGACCAGAAGATCATCGCCGTGCCCGGCGCCGACACCAATGTGCCGATCTGGCTGCTCGGCTCAAGCCATTTCAGCGCCCATCTCGCCGGCATGCTCGGCCTGCCCTTCGCCTTCGCCTCGCATTTCGCGCCGGACATGCTGCTCTCGGCGCTGGAGATCTACCGCGAGCGCTTTACCCCCTCCGAGACCCTTGCCAAGCCGCAGGTGATGGTCGGCGTCATGGGGGTTGCCGCCGATACGGACGAGGAGGCGAACTACCTCTTCACCTCCATGCAGCAATCCTTCGTGGCCCTGCGCCGCAACGCGCGCGGGCAGTTTCCGCCGCCGGTCCAGTCGATGGATGGGCTTTGGAGCTATGACGAGAAGATCTTCGTCGACCATTCGATGATGTATGCGGTGGTCGGAGGGCCAGAGACGATCCGGCGCAAGATCGGGGCGTTCCTCGAGCAGACAAAGGCCGACGAACTGATCATCTCCATGCCGATCTTCGACATGCAGGCGCGGCTGAATTCGCTTCGCCTCTTCGCCGACGCCCAGCGCGATCTCGCCAAGGCGGCGTAAAGCCGGCCGATCAGATCGCCCCGAAAGCGGGTGCGATCTCTTCCAGATTGGCAAAGAACCGATCCGGCCCGAGCCCTTGCAGGAAGACCGGGTCGGCATAGCCCCAGGCAACCGCACCGGCCGCCACGCCCGCCTTTCGCGCCGCATCGATATCGCGCGCCTCGTCGCCGATCGCCAGGATGCGAGCCGCATCGAGGCCGGAGTGCCGGATCGCACGCTTGAAGTGCTGTGCCTTGCCGAAAAGCGCGGCACCGCATTCGAAGAGATCAATCGTCGCTGCCGCTTCGCCGAGTGCGGCGCGAATACCCTGCTCCGCGTTCGAACTCACGATCGCAATGCCGATGCCCGCCGCCTTCAATTTCCAGAGAAGCTCAGCGGCGCCCGGAAACAGCCGGACGCTTGCCGCTTCAGTCGCCATAGCACGGCGCATGAAGGTGGCGATCTGCGGCAGTTTCCAAACGGGCACGCCGAGATGCGCGATGATCTCGCGGCTGCCCATGGTGCGCAACGACTGGAACTCCTCGACCGAGAGTTCGCGGAAGCCGTAGCGCCGTGCAGCCGCGTTGCACGCCGTCATGAAACTCGCCGCCGTATCGGCAAGCGTGCCGTCGAAATCGAAGATCGCGAATTCATAGGTCATCGAGCCATCCAAAGAAAAACCCGCGGCCTTTCGGACGCGGGTGAAAATTCTGCGAGCGACGGTCGTCCCAATCAGGCCGACAGCTTCGCCAGGATCTCGTCCGAGACTTCGAAGTTCGAATAGACGTTCTGGACGTCGTCGTCGTCTTCAAGGATGTCGATGAGCTTCATCAGCGACTGCGCCTTTTCTTCATCGACCGGAACGGTGTTCTGTGCCTTCCAGATCGCCTTGACCGTTTCGGCTTCGCCGAGCGTGTCTTCGAGCGCCTTGGACACTTCGCCGATCGCTTCGAAACCGCAGATGATCGTGTGGCCGTCCTCGTCGGTGGTGACGTCGTCGGCACCCGCTTCGATCGCCGCATCCATCACCTTGTCGGCGTCACCGACGGAGAGCTTGTAGGTGATCTCGCCGACGCGATCGAAGGAGAAGGAAACCGAGCCGGTTTCGCCGAGCGCGCCGCCGGCCTTGGTGAAGGTCGAGCGCACGTTCGAGGCGGTGCGGTTGCGGTTGTCGGTCAAGGCTTCGACGATGACGGCAACGCCGCCCGGGCCATAACCCTCGTAGCGGACTTCTTCGTAGTTCTCCGCGTCGCCGCCAGAGGCCTTCTTGATCGCCCGTTCGATGTTGTCCTTCGGCATCGACTGCGCCTTGGCGTTCTGGATCGCCAGGCGCAGGCGCGCGTTCATCGCGGGATCGGGCATGCCCGACTTGGCGGCAACCGTGATTTCGCGCGCGAGCTTGGAAAACATTTTCGAGCGCACCGCATCCTGACGGCCCTTGCGGTGCATGATGTTCTTGAACTGTGAATGGCCAGCCATGGCACCCTCTGCATGCATTAATTTGAATGGAATGGGGCGCCTTATAGTTTTATTGCCGCTTTCCGTCCAGCCGGGGGGCGGTTTTTCAGTTGGCCGAGACCTGCGCGCGGCTCAAGAGGAAGCTGTGTCCGTCGTCACGGCGGCAGGAAAGGCCAGTGCGTTCCGACACGCAGGAGAACGGCCCTCGCGACCAGCTTTGCCCATAGTCGAGCACAGTCCCAGTCGAACAGCAGCTGGGATCGCCGACGGCGTGATTGAGCGTGGCGGCTCCCGCCCGGCCAAGGGTCGCCCTGACATAACGCGGCGCGACGATATCGCAGGCCAGCTCCGGACCGCCATCGGCGGGCTGATAGACGGACGTGCCGCCAGCCGGCGTGTAGATACAGCCGATATTGCCCGAGGGCATCGCGAAGATCTCCGGCTCACCCGCCGGTCGGACCGTGGTCTCCGGCTGGCTTTGCGGCTGTTGCCCCTCGGGAGACGGCATGCGCGGCGGCGGCGCGCCACCGGCCTCGGCAAGAGTCGAGAAGGAGAGAAAGAACGATACGCCAACCACGAGCAACTTCATCGGGCGATCCCAGGATGTTCAAACGCCCTTGAGGATATAAATCAGTGGTTTGCTTGGCAAGGAACGCAGGGATACTTTGATACTGGCGCTGTCGGCGTAACGCTTGTCGTAGTCGTCGCCGAACATGTCCAGAAAGGCGTCGATCGGCGGGCCACGGCGGTGCATCGGCAGGATCAGCGAGGCGCGCAGCCGGCTGACCACCCGGCTCATGCTCTCGGCACCCATGGTCAGGCCGCCATCGACAGGCACCATGAGCACGTCCAGCCGGCCAATCTGGCTGTAGTGGCTGTCGTCGAGTTCATGGTGCAGATGGCCCAGATGGCCGATGCAGAGATCCGCCACCTCGAAGATGAAGATCGAGTTCCCGTCGTGCTCCATGGCGCCGCCGCCGGCGCGGATGTCGGTCGTCACGTTGCGGATGTGGGCGTCGCCGACCACGAGATCGTGGCGCGCCGGTTGGCCGCTATCGCTCCAGCCATGCAGCACGGTCTTGATCGCCGGATCCGGCGTCAGCGTGTAGTGGCTCGAATGCGCCTTGTTCATGGTCGCGACCATCGGCGGCATCGACGGTGCATACCAGCCGCTATAGTCGGTTGCGATCGAGACGCCGCCGGGCGTCTCGATCAGGAAGGTGGAATGGCCGAGATAGCTGATCGTCACCTCGCCGGCCGTCGTCTGCCCCTTGGTGGCAGCCGCGGGCGTGAAACTGGCAAAGGTCGCCTGGGGGAGCGTTTCGGCGATCGCCTGGCATTGGCTGACAGGGCGCGGCTGTTGCTGCGCATGGGCGACCGATGGCCAGAACGCGTGGATGAACCATATGGCGGCGAATGTGTAGACAAAGTACCGGAGCATCAGCCTTCACCTCTCTCACTTGCCGCCTGACCTCGGGCCTTGGGGGCACGCGGCAGGCAGGTATTGAACAGCGAATGGAAGCCTTTGCCTTCGCTCGACCGAACGGTGGCGTCACGGGGCGCGGAAAGAATTGTTCAAGGGCCCGGCCACGTCCAGTTACAAAGGGCAGGCGGTGCTCACGTTTACGTCACCGACCCTGAGGCCGATAAGGTAACGATAGCCTCGTCAAAGCCGAATGCCCCGGCATTGCTGCCGGGGCATTCGTCAGATTATCGTCGGGCCTGCCCTATTCGGCCGGGTGCGGCGCCGGTTCGCTCACCGCCGCCTTGCGTCGCCGGAACGACCGGAGCGCGACGTAGAACACCGGCGTCAGGAACAGGCCGAGGAATGTTACCCCGAGCATGCCCGAAAACACCGCCGTGCCGAGCGACTGGCGCATTTCGGCACCCGGGCCGGTCGCGATCATCAGCGGCACCACGCCGAGGATGAAGGCAAAGGCGGTCATCAGGATCGGGCGCAGGCGCAGCTGGCTCGCTTCCACCGCCGCCTCGATCGGCGTCTTGCCCTCGTCTTCGCCCTGCCGAGCGAACTCGACGATCAGGATCGCGTTCTTGGCTGCAAGACCGATCAGAACGATGAGCCCGATCTGGGTCAGCACGTTGTTGTCGAGCCCGCGGATGAACACGCCGACCAATGCGGCCAGCACGCCGAGCGGCACGATCAGGATGATCGCCAGCGGCAGAACCCAGCTTTCGTACTGGGCCGACAGCGCCAGGAACACGAAGACGACCGACAGTGCGAAGATGAACACCGCGGTGTTGCCTGTCTGGCGCTCCTGGTAGGCGAGTTCCGTCCACTCGAAGGTCGTGCCCTGCGGCAGGATCTGGGCGGCGAGCGCCTCCATCTTGTCGAGAGCCGTACCGGTCGAGACACCGACCGCAGGGTTACCCTGGATCGGCACCGAGACGTACATGTTGTAGCGCTGCACCAGCGTCGGACCGGCCGTATCCTGGATCTCGACAAGCGTACCCATCGGCACCAGCGCACCGGTTGCCGAGCGCACCTTCAGCGCCAGGATGTTGTCGCGCTCGACGCGGTACTGCTGGTCGGCCTGCGCCCGCACCTGGTAGACGCGGCCAAAGGCGTTGAAGTCGTTGACGTAGGACGTACCGAGGTTGATCGACAGCGCCTCGAAGATGTTGGGGATCGGCACGTTGAGTGTGCGCGCCTTGTCGCGGTCGATCGCCAGGAAGTATTGCGGACTGGAGGCCGAGAAGGTGGTGAAGACCCCGGTCAACCCTTCCGTCTGGTTGGCAGCGCCCATCATCTGGTAGGCAAGCCCGAGCGCGCGGCGCATGTCGGAGCTCTGCCGGTCCATGATCTGCATCTTGAAGCCGCCGGAGTTACCGATGCCGCGCACCGAGGGCGGCGGCACGGCGATGATGAAGGCTTCCTGGATGCTCTGCAGGCTGCCATAGAGCTGGCCGATGATCTGGTTGGCCCCCTGCCCGTTCTTCAGCCGCTCTTCGAAGCTTTCGAAGGAGGCGAAGACCACGCCCGAATTGGACGCGTTGGTAAAGGTCGCACCGTTGAAGCCGGCAAAGGCGACAGCACTTTTCACGCCCGGCACGTCCTGGATGATCTTCGAGGCCCGCTTGACGACGGCGTCCGTCCGGTCGAGCGAGGCGCCGTCCGGCAGCTGGATGACGACGATCGCATAGCCCTGGTCCATGGTCGGCACGAAGCCGCGCGGCACGATCTGCGCCATGTACCAGGTGGCCCCCAGCAGCCCG
This sequence comes from Ensifer sp. YR511, assembly GCF_900103045.1. Lineage (NCBI taxonomy): Bacteria > Pseudomonadati > Pseudomonadota > Alphaproteobacteria > Hyphomicrobiales > Rhizobiaceae > Ensifer > Ensifer sp. YR511. Next base: position 57,901 of record NZ_FNGR01000021.1, on the reverse strand, counting down.
ACGAAGACGAGAAGGGCCGCGGCCAGCGCCACCTTCGTCGAGACGAGCTTGCGCACGACCCATGCATAGCCCGACGCCATCCGGTCGAAACCGTTGTTGAAGCCGTTCGCCAAGGCCTTGCCGAAGCGCGTCAGCGGATTGCGGCTTTCATGATGGCCGTTCTCGTGCGGCTTCAACAGGATAGCCGCCAGCGCCGGTGACAGTGTCAGCGAGTTGAAGGCGGAAATCACCGTTGCGACCGAGATCGTCACGGCGAACTGCAGGTAGAACTGGCCGGCGATACCGGGGATGAAGGCCGTCGGCACGAACACCGCGGTCAACACCAGCGAGATCGCGATGACGGCCGCCCCCACCTCGTCCATGGTCACATGCGACGCCTCGCGCGGGGTCATCCCTCGCGCGAGATTTCGCTCGACATTCTCGACCACCACGATCGCATCGTCGACGACGATACCGATCGCCAGCACCAGGCCGAACAGCGTCAGCATGTTCAGTGAGAAACCGAAGGCATAGAGGAAGGCGAAGGTGCCGACGAGTGACACGGGGATTGCGACGATCGGGATGATCGCCGTGCGCCACGATTGCAGGAAGACGAGAACGACGATGGCAACGAGAATGGCCGCCTCGGCGATCGTCTTGTAGACCTCGTTGATCGATTCCGAGATGAACTCTGTCGGGTTGTAGACGATGCGGTATTCGAGCCCGTCAGGGAAGTCCTTGGAAACGTCGGTCATCACCTTCTGGATCTGCTCGGCGGCGTCGAGCGCATTGGTGCCCGGCCGCGAGAAGATGCCGAGCGCCACCGCCGGGCTGCCGTCGAGATAGCTGTTGTTGACGTATTCGCGAGCACCGAGCTCGACACGCGCGACGTCCTGCAGCTGCACGAGGCGACCGCTTTCCGTCGCCTTGACGATGACATAGCGGAACTGCCGCGCGTCGCTGAAGCGGCCGTCCGTCGTGACCGTGTACTGGAACGCGCTGTCGCCCGGCGCCGGCGGACCACCGATCGAACCGCCGGAGACCTGCACGTTCTGCTCGCGCAAAGCCTGCACCACGTCACCGGCCGTCATGCCATAGGCCGACAGCTTCTCCGGATCGAGCCAGACACGCAGCGCATATTCGCGCTCGCCGAACAGGATGACGTCGCCGACGCCATCGAGCCGGACAAGCAGGTCGCGGATACGAGTGCGAGCATAGTTCGAGACGTAGAGTTGGTCATAGCGTTCGGTCGGCGACAGGAGATGCACGACCATCATCAGGTCGGGCGAACTCTTGGCCGTGGTGATGCCGATACGCCGGACTTCTTCCGGCAGCCGGGGCTCCGCGATCGACACGCGGTTCTGTACCAGCACTTGTGCCTGGTCGAGGTCGATGCCGAGCTTGAAGGTGATCGTCAGCGCCATCGAGCCGTCGGCGGTCGAATAGGAGGACATATAGAGCATGTTCTCGACGCCGTTGATTTCCTGTTCGAGCGGCGTCGCGACGGTGTTGGCAACGGTATCGGCGTCAGCACCCGGATAGGCGGCGCGAACGACGATGGTCGGCGGGGCGATTTCCGGGTACTGCGCCACGGGAAGCTGAAAATAGGCGATACTGCCGACGATCAGCAGCACGATCGACAGCACCGACGCGAAGATCGGCCGGTCGACGAAGAAGTGAGCAAACCTCATTGCGCCGCCCCCGCTGCTTGCGCTTCAGGAGGAAGCTGGACCGTCTCAGGCTTCACCTTGGTGCCGGGCCGCGCCCGCATCAGACCGTTGACGACAATGGTCTCGTCGCCGGTCATGCCGGAGCGGATGACACGGTAGCCATGGAGCTTCGGGCCGAGACGCACGGGCTTGGTCACCACGGTTCCGTCGGCAGTCACCTCGTAGACGATGCGCTCGTTCTGGTCGGCGCCGATCGCTTCGTCCGGAATGAGGACGGCCTTGTAGGTGTTCGAGCCTTCGATCTGCACACGGCCGAAGAGACCGGGCTGCAGCACGAGGCTTGGGTTATCGAGACGGGCGCGGACGCGCATCGTACCGCTCTGCGGATCGACGCGGTTTTCGGCGAAGTCGAGCTTGCCCTTGAACGGCTCCTCTTGCGAGTCGGCGATGGTGACCAGCACTTCGAGCGAGCCGCCGCCTTCCTGCAGCGCACTGCCGCGCTCGCGTGCGACCCGTGCATAGGAAAGCAGCCGCCGTTCGTCGACATCGAAGTAGAAATCGATCGGGTCGAGCGACACGATCGTCGTCAGCACCGTCTGGTCAGCCTGGACGAGATTGCCCGTCGACAGCAGGCGCCGGTCGACGCGGCCGCTGAGCGGCGCGGTGATGGTGGTGTAGTCAAGGTCGAGCTTGGCACGCTCGACCGCCGCTTCCGCGCCGCGCACCAGCGCCTGCGCCGACAGGAGTTCGCGGCGATGATCGTCGAGCGTCGAGACCGAAAGCGTGCCGGTGCCCGTCAGCGATTGCGTCCGCTTGAACTGGGCCTCGGCGAATTCCAGCGACGAGCGCGCCGATTCCAGCGTCGATTCGGCCTGGGAGAGAGCCGTACGATAGGGCCGCTGGTCGATGACGAAGAGCTTGTCGCCCTTCTTCACCAGGGCGCCATCGGTGAAATTGACCTCGTCGAGATAGCCGCCGATGCGGGCGCGAACCTGCACCTCGTCGACGGGCTCGAAACGGCCGATGAACTCGTCGCTGTCGATGACGTCCCGCACGACCGGCTTGGCGACGGTCACCACGGGCAGTTGCGCGTCCTGCGCCTGGGCACCGATTGCGGATAGAAGGGAAAGAGAAGCGCCGACGAACATCGGCAAATGCCACTGAGACAACATGCATGCCCTCCGAATGCACTTGGATCACGAGGGGCAGCCAATCGACCAGACCACCGCGATCGCTTTGAATATTTCAGAGCGGGGCCTGTGCGCAAAACAGCCGCATTACCCGTCCCGCTCCGCACAAATCCTCGGATCGGCAGCGATCCGAGAGGCAAAGTCACACAAGCAATCAAATGATACAGCGGCCTTGCGCCCTTCGGCCCGCGAACGCTGTCAGGTCAAATTCGCTGGGCAGCGAGCAATTGCCCGTGGCGCAGCGACAACAGCACATGCCCGCAATCCAGGACTGCGCACACCATTCATTCTGCAAAAACCCACGAATACATCACGCCCCGGCCCGGCATGATTTCGCGATAACCTGCCATCATTTGATGGGGTTGTCACCTTGAAAAAAATCAATTCCAATAAGGCGATACGGGACAACCAAAGGTGCCCGCGCGCAGCTTCGCGCTGCGTTCAGAATGCCGCCTGACTTGGCCTTAAGACCAGAAATCCGGGATCGTTTCCGCCAGTCTCGGCCCAAGTCGCAGCGGCGCGATCTTCTCGGCGAGCCCGGTGCGATCGGAGATCTCGACCCCGAGACCGCAGATGGTGGCCGGACCCGAGGCCGCCTCGAAGCGCCCCTTCGGCATCTTCGAGATGAAGCGGTTGAGCGGCTCCTCCTTGTCCATGCCGAGCGAGGAATCGTAGTCGCCGCACATGCCGGCATCGCTCATATAGGCGGTGCCGCCGTTGAGGATCTGGTGGTCGGCGGTCGGCACGTGCGTATGCGTTCCGACGACGAGGCTGGCGCGACCGTCGACGAAATGGCCGAAGCACTGCTTCTCGCTGGTCGCCTCCGCATGGAAGTCGAACACGATCGCATCCGCCTGCTCGCCGAGCGGGCAGGCATCGAGGATGGCCTCGGCCGACTTGAAGGGGTCGTCGAGTTCGGGATGCATGAAGACGCGGCCCATGACGTTGGCGACCAGCACGCGCGCGCCATTGCGGGCAAAGAACAGGTTGGATCCGCGGCCGGGCGTGCCGGCCGGATAGTTGGCCGGGCGCAGGAACTGGTCGTGCCGCTCGCAGAAGACCACCGCTTCCTTCTGGTCCCAGACGTGGTTGCCGGTGGTCACCACGTCGGCGCCGGCGTTGATCGTCTCGAGGAAGATGTCTTCGGTGATCCCGAAGCCGCCCGCGGCGTTCTCGCCGTTGACGATGACGAAATCGAGCTTAAGGTCGCCGATCAGTCCCGGAAGCCGCTCCCAGACCGCCGTGCGGCCCGTCTTGCCCACCATATCTCCCAGAAACAGAAGCCTCATGCTCGCTCAAATCCCACCAGGGCAGTTCCGGCGGAAGCGCGTCAGCGGTTGTGGCGGCCGGACCTGCGTAAAACAAAGAGGTAGAGCGTCTACACGATCCTGGGCCGACAGGAAACGCCCAAGATCGATTCCGCGTGGGATCGCGAACCAATCTTCCGCCTCGGCCCGCGCGATTTCAACGCGCCGGGCCGTCGCTCGGCTTCGTCAATGACCTAGAAATGCCGGAATCCGCTCTCGGTGAGAACGGCATCCAGCGCCACATCGTGCGGTTCGGCCGGCACGGCAGCCACCTCCTGGCAGTCGAACGCGATGCCGATCAGTTTCGGCAGATGCCCCTTGTTGCGCAACCGGTCGATGGCCCGGTCGTAATAACCGGCACCGTAGCCGATCCGGTGACCGGTCGCGTCAAAGGCAGAAAGCGGCACGAGCATGATATCCGGGTCGAGCACCGGAGCATCCGGGCCAGGCCCCGTCGTGCCGAAGCCGGTTGAGATGATGTCGACGCCATCGAGCAGTTCGCGAAAGACGATCGTCTTCTTGTCCATGATCACAGGCAGGCAGAGCCGGGCGCCGCGACTCTTCAGCCGCGCCATCAGCGGCCGGATATCGACCTCGGAGCGGATGGGCCAGAAGCCGGAAACGATGTGGCCCGGATCGAGCGCAATGACGTCGCCGGCATGGTCGGCCATGGTCAGGCTCGCCTCGATCCGTATCTCCGCGGGCATCGCATCGCGCAATGCCAGCCGCTCGTTGCGCAGCGCCGCCTTCAGGTCTTTCGGTGACATCGTGCCCTCTCCTGCCTCATGCCATCGTCGCGGACGAATTCTCCTCCCGAAATGGCACAACCCGTCACTTTCTCGCCGATTCCCGGCTCAATCACCAGCCTATATACCCGATGTCGCCCGTGCACATTCACCCGCATCGCCGCTTTTGCCGCGGTTTGCGACAGCACTGCCAGCGCCTTCCCGGTTCGGCACAGCATTAGCGTTCCGTTCATCATGGACGACGGTTCCGCTTTCGCGCATTGGCGAGCGCATGCAAATAAAGACGCGATTTCAAATAATTAGCAGGAACTAATGCCCGTGTTCGATGTATGGACGCGCTCCTGCAGGCAGCAGTGGAAAAGCCGACGTCCATGAAGGACCAGATGAAAGAACTCGAACCGTTGGAACTGCGTTGCCTGACGCTTGCAGCCCGCGGCCGCACGCGCCAGGACATGATGCGCGAAACCGACATTCCGCTCGACCGGATCGACCGCGCGCTGGAAGACGCCATGCGCAAGCTGCAGGCCGGCAATCTGGCCGAAGCCGTCTTTCGTGCCGCAAGGCTCGATCTCATCTCGTAAGGATTGGCGCGGGGACGGGCTAGAGCATCCAGTGCGACCGATAGACCGCCTGCCCCAAGATCCGCTCCCGCTGCCGAAGGTCGGGGTCGCCTGCCGAGATCCCGACGTCACGCAGCAGCAACGGCTTGTCTGCCGGCACCTCGACGGGCGCCTCGACAAACAGCAAATCGACAGTCCATTGCCTTGCCCTGCGTCGGGCGGTAACGAACGTTTCAGAAAAGGCGAGAACGGCAAGCACGCTCATGGCAAGGACTCGGGCGCAAGATGATCTGACGGGACGATCTTCGTCCTCGCATTGACATCTGACAAACGAATTGCAAGCATGACTGTCATCAGAAAATCTGATGGTTGAAGCCATGCCCCTTCCCCTCGATAGCGATCTGCTCAGAACCTTTCTTGCGGTTGTCGATACCAGCAGCGTCACGCGCGCCGCAGACATCGTCGGGCGCACCCAGTCGGCGGTCAGCATGCAGATCAGGAAGCTCGAGGATGTGCTCGGCGACGCCCTGTTCGAGCGCCATTCGCGCGGTGTGGTGCTGACGCCGCAGGGACTGCGGCTCGTCGACAATGCCAGGCGCATCGTTACCCTGCTCGACGACACGGCCGCCGCGCTCCGCCAACCCGCGCTCGACGGCGCGGTCCGGATCGGATTGCCGGAGGAATACATCAACTCGACCTTGCCGAAGGCGCTTGGCAGTTTCGCCGCCATCCACCCGGGCGTCGAAGTGACCGTGCAGCAGGGCGCGTCGATGACCAATGTCGCAGCGCTGGAAGCGGGCGAGATCGACCTTGCCGTCGTCTTCGAGCCCGGCGGAAAGACGAGAAACGAAGTGCTGATGATGGATCCGACCGTCTGGGTGACGTCGGAGCAGCACCGGACCGACGAGCGCCGCCCGGTACCGATCGCGACCTATACCTATCTCGAAGGCGGTTGGTGCGACGACCTCGCTCAGCGCAACTTGAGGAAATGCCGCATCGACAACCGCGTCGCCTATGTCAGCCGCACCAGCGGCGGCCTGATGGCGGCGGTGGTATCCGGCCTCGCCATCGCGCCGCTTGCCCGCAGCAGCATTCCGGCCGGCTGCCGCGAACTGACCGCCGATGACGGCTACACCGTGATCGATCACTCGAATGTCGTGCTGCGGATTTCAAAGGCCGGAAACGGCAAGGACCGGATCGTCGAGGCCATGGCCGACGCCATCCGCCGGGCCTTTGCCGGGGAGTGAATGAGCAACGGAAAGAGGGAGAAGTGCGATCCACACAACCGATGGATATTTTACGATCCCGGGTGCCTACAAAGTAGGTGGGCGCCATGTGTCCGAACCCACGGGTCCGGACAGGGACAGCTCCCTTAGGATCGAGTATGGCCCCGGGGATTGTGGTTCCTGTCGGGGAGCGCAGACCGCATTCGATATATAAAGTGTCTCGGTGCTTCGCGCCAGTGGCTCGCCGACGAAACCTTGTCAGCTCGACGGCGTCGTGGGGCGGCCGTTCAGCTTGGCGGCGATACCGTGGATCTGCTGGGTCACTTCGCTGAGTGCCGAGGCCAGCGCCTCCTCGTTCTTCAGCTGATCCGAAAGCGCGGCGTCGCGCCCGTTGGTCAGGTTGCCGACCTCGGCTTCGAGGTTCTTCAGCCGGCGATTGACCTCGCTGAGCTCGTCCATGACCATGATGCCGGCCATGACGGTCAGGCGCAGATCGCCGATCTCGCCAAACTGGGTCTTGAGGTGTCCGACATACTGATCGAAATTGGTGGCAAGCTCGATCAGATGATCTTCCTGCCCTTCCTCGCAGGCCATGCGATAGGCCTTGCCATCGATCGAAACTGTCACCTGCGCCATGTCGCTTGTTCCTAGCGGTCGAGCACCGCCCGAATGGTTTCCATCGCCGTCACGAGGCGACGGGAAACCTCACGGTTGACCTCCTCGAGCCGGTTTGCCCGGAACTGCGACTGATCGAGTTCCTGCGCCAGCCGCGACCGGTCGGTGTTGACGCGTCGCACCTCGCCCTCGAACTCGCTGAAGTCCCGCTCCCTGTCAAACCGACCGTCGATCGCATTCTCCAGGGATTGCACTGCGTTTCGCAGTTCGTCGATCGCCGCTTTGACAGTCTTTGCCGGCATGTGTTCCGAATACCTCGCCCATGAGGCCGAATCGCCCGAATCCCGTCCGCCGCTTCGGCTCGATCTTTTTTAAACCTATTACGTAAGTCTCAACAATGCCAAGTACAGCAAACAACAGCGGAAGCTGTGGATGGATTGCGTAGCCGGCTTTCTTCAACGGCAGTGCAGCAGGCTTATTGCATTGCGGAACAAGCACTCGGGCAGGGACCGAAGCAAGCTGCCGTCAAATGGCCGCGGAAGCCCCGTATTTATTGACTCGCACGGCGCACCTGCTATGTGTCAGCCGCTTCTTGCGCGGTCTTTGGAGGATAGAGACCGTTCCCTGACCACCGAACGCAAACGGAACAGTCATGATCTCTCGCGAAAAACACGACCGGATGGCAAATGCGATCCGTTTCCTCTCCATGGATGCCGTCGAGAAGGCAAATTCCGGCCACCCTGGCCTGCCCATGGGTGCAGCCGACATAGCGACAGTCCTCTTCACGCGCTATCTGAGCTTTGACCCCAAGAACCCCTCCTGGCCGAACCGCGACCGCTTCGTGCTGTCGGCCGGCCACGGCTCGATGCTGCTCTACTCGCTGCTCTATTTGACGGGCTACGAAGACATCTCCATCGACGAGATCAAGAACTTCCGCCAGCTCGGCGCCCGCACCGCCGGCCACCCGGAATACGGCCACGCCGCCGGCATCGAGACGACCACCGGTCCGCTCGGCCAGGGCATTGCCAATGCCGTCGGCATGGCGATCGCCGAGCGCAAGCTGCGCGACGAATTCGGCTCCGACCTGATGGAGCACTACACCTACGTGCTCGCCGGTGACGGCTGCCTCATGGAAGGCATCAGCCAGGAAGCGATTTCGCTCGCCGGCCACCTGAAGCTCAACAAGCTGGTCGTCTTCTGGGACGACAACAACATCTCGATCGACGGCCCGATCTCGATCGCCGACTCGACCGACCAGCACGCCCGCTTCCGCGCCTCCAACTGGAACACCATTGCCGTCGACGGCCATGATCCGGAAGCGATCGCCGCCGCGATCGACCAGGCGCAGAAGTCCGACAAGCCGACGATGATCGCCTGCAAGACGACGATCGGTTTCGGCGCACCGAACAAGGCCGGCACCCACAAGGTTCACGGCTCGCCGCTCGGCGCCGAGGAAATCGCCGCCACCCGCAAGGCACTCGGCTGGGAAGCCGAAGCTTTCGTCGTTCCCTCGGACGTTCTCGACGCCTGGCGTCTGGCCGGCCTGCGCTCGACCAAGGCGCGCAAGGAGTGGGAAGACCGTCTTGAAAAGAGCGAGGCCGAGAAGAAGGCCCAGTTCGTTCGCCGCTTCTCCGGCGAGCTCGAAGGCCGTCTGTCCTCCGCCATCGACGACTACAAGAAGAAGCTCGCCGAAACCAAGCCGTCACCGGCAACCCGCAAGGCTTCCGAAGACGCGCTCGAAGTCATCAACGGCGTTCTGGCCGAAACCATCGGCGGCTCGGCCGACCTGACCGGCTCGAACAACACCAAGACGAGCCAGACCAAGTCGATCACCCCTGACGACTTCTCCGGCCGCTACATCCATTGGGGCGTTCGCGAGCACGGCATGGCCGCTGCCATGAACGGCATGGCGCTGCATGGCGGCGTCATCCCCTATTCCGGCGGCTTCCTGATCTTCTCGGACTATTGCCGTCCGTCGATCCGCCTTGCCGCTCTGATGGGCATCCGCGTCATCCACGTGCTGACGCACGATTCCATCGGCCTTGGCGAAGACGGCCCGACGCACCAGCCGGTCGAGCATATGGCAGCCCTGCGCGCCATCCCGAACCTCCTGATGTTCCGCCCGGCCGACGCCACGGAAACGGCCGAGTGCTGGCAGCTGGCGCTCGAAAGCCACAACCGTCCGTCCGGCATCGCGCTGACGCGCCAGAACCTGATGACCGTTCGCACCGAGTATGAGGAAGAAAACCTCTGCGCCCGCGGCGCCTATGACCTGATCTCGGCCGCCGACGCCAAGGTCACGATCTTCGCCACCGGCTCGGAAGTCGAAATCGCCGTCAAGGCCTGCCAGACGCTGACCGCCAAGGGCATCTCGACCCGTGTCGTCTCCGTTCCCTGCTTCGAGCTTTTCGCCGAGCAGAGCGAAGACTACCAGCAGGCGATCATCGGCAACTCGCCGGTCAAGATCGCCGTCGAAGCCGGCATCCGTCAGGGCTGGGATCACTTCATCGGCAGCGATGGCACCTTCATCGGCATGTCGAGCTTCGGCGCTTCCGGCCCCTACAAGGAGCTTTACAAGCACTTCGGCATCACGCCCGAGGCGGTGGTCGCCGCCGCGGAAACGAAGCTCGCCTGATCAATCTGCGGGGCGCGCCGAAAGGTGCGCCCCGCTTTTTTTCGTACCACGTCAGTCAGACAGGGAGAGACCCATGACAGTGAAAGTCGCCATCAACGGTTTTGGCCGCATCGGCCGCAACGTGCTCCGCGCGATCGTCGAATCCGGCCGCACCGACATCGAAGTCGTTGCGATCAACGACCTTGGCCCCGTTGAGACCAACGCTCACCTGCTGCGCTATGACTCGATCCACGGTCGTTTCCCGGCCGAGGTCAAGGTCGAAGGCGACACGATCACCATCAACGGCGGCAAGCCGATCAAGGTGACCGCGATCAAGGATCCGGCAACGCTGCCGCACAAGGAACTCGGTATCGACATCGCGATGGAGTGCACCGGCATCTTCACCGCCCGCGACAAGGCTGCAGCCCACCTGACTGCCGGCGCCAAGCGCGTCATCGTCTCGGCTCCGGCCGACGGCGCCGACCTGACGGTCGTCTACGGCGTCAACCACGACCAGCTGACCAAGGACCACCTGGTCATCTCCAACGCATCCTGCACGACGAACTGCCTGGTTCCGGTCGTCAAGGTCCTGAACGATACCATCGGCATCAGCCACGGCTTCATGACCACGATCCACTCCTACACCAACGACCAGCCGTCGCTCGACCAGATGCACAAGGATCTGTACCGTGCCCGCGCTGCCGCTCTGTCGATGATCCCGACCTCGACCGGTGCCGCCAAGGCCGTTGGCCTGGTTCTGCCGGAACTGAAGGGCAAGCTCGACGGCACGTCGATCCGCGTCCCGACCCCGAACGTCTCCGTCGTCGACTTCAAGTTCGTCGCCAAGCGCAACACCTCGGTCGAGGAAATCACCAACGCCATCAAGGCCGCCTCCAATGGCGCGCTCAAGGGCGTTCTCGGCTACACGGAAGAGCCGCTCGTTTCGCGCGACTTCAACCATGACAGCCACTCCTCGATCTTCGCGATCGACCAGACCAAGGTCGTCGAAGGCAACTTCGTGCGTATCCTCACCTGGTACGACAACGAGTGGGGCTTCTCGAACCGCATGGCCGACACGGCGGTCGCGTTCGCCAAGCTCATCTAAGACAGATGTTTCGCGCCCTCTCCTCAACGACGGTCCGCTGGCGTCCGCTGGAAGGGGAAGGGCTCGAACACCTGACGCTGACAAAAATCGACACCACCGACGGCGCGGTCATCCGCGCCGTCGGCGTTCTGATCGGCAGCCGCGGCGGCACGCCCTATGGCGCGCGCTACCGGATCGACTGCGACGACAGCTGGCACGTTCGCAAATTGATGGTCGACACCACCGATGGCCGCAGCCTGCATCTCCGCTCGGACGTTCCGGGCGAATGGGCGACGGCACGCGGCACGCCCCTCCCCGAATTCGACGGCTGTATCGATATCGACCTCGCGGGAACGCCCTTCACCAACACGCTGCCGATCCGCCGCCTCGGCCTTGTGAGCCAGTCCGGCACCGCCAGACTGAAGATGCTCTATGTGCCGTTCGACACGTTTCAGCCTGTTGTGGACGGCCAGCACTACACCTGCCTCGATGATTTCAGGCTCTATCGCTACGAGGCCGAGGACCGCAGTTTTGCCGCGGAACTGCCCGTAGACGAGGACGGCCTCGTCATCGACTACCCCACCCTTTTCCAAAGACTATCACCGGAGACTATCTGATGACTTTCAAGACCCTCGACGATCTGACCGACATCGCCGGCAAGCGCGTTCTGGTGCGCGTCGATCTCAACGTGCCGGTCAAGGACGGCGTGGTCACCGACGCGACCCGCATCGAGCGCGTCGCGCCGACCATCCGCGAATTGTCCGAGAAGGGCGCCAAGGTCATCCTGCTCGCCCATTTCGGCCGTCCGAAGGGTGAGCCGGTCGCCGACATGTCGCTGAAGACGATCGCTCCGGCCGTCGAAGACGTGCTCGACCAGCGCGTTCATTTCGGCGCCGACTGCATCGGCGACAAGGCCAAGAACGCGATCGCCGAAATGAGCGACGGCGACGTGCTGCTCTTGGAAAACACCCGCTTCCACAAGGGCGAGGAAAAGAACGAGGCCGAATTCGTCAAGGCGCTCGCCGCCAATGGCGACATCTACGTCAACGACGCCTTCTCGGCAGCGCACCGCGCCCATGCTTCGACGGAAGGCCTTGCCCATCACCTGCCGGCCTATGCTGGCCGCACCATGCAGGCCGAACTCGAAGCGCTCGAAAAGGGTCTCGGCCAGCCGAAGCGCCCGGTCGTCGCCATCGTCGGCGGCGCCAAGGTCTCGACCAAGATCGACCTGTTGCAGAACCTCGTGACCAAGGTCGATGCGCTCGTTATCGGCGGCGGCATGGCCAACACCTTCATCGCTGCCAAGGGCATCAATGTCGGCAAGTCGCTGTGCGAGCATGACCTCGCCGACACCGCCAAGGCGATCATCGCCGCTGCCGACAAAGCCGGCTGCGCCATCGTGCTGCCGGAAGACGGCGTGATCGCCCGTGAGTTCAAGGCCGGCGCCGACAACGAAGTCGTCGACATCAACGCCATTCCCGCCGATGCCATGGTTCTCGACGTCGGCCCGAAGTCGATCGCGGCCGTCAATGACTGGATCTCCAAGGCCGAAACGCTGGTCTGGAACGGTCCGCTCGGCGCCTTCGAAATCGCGCCTTTCGACAAGGCCACCGTTGCCGTTGCCAAGCATGCGGCTGCCCGCACCCGTCAGGGCTCGCTGGTCTCGGTTGCCGGCGGTGGTGATACCGTCGCGGCGCTGAACCATGCCGAAGTCGCCGACGATTTCAGCTACGTCTCGACCGCCGGCGGCGCATTCCTGGAGTGGATGGAAGGCAAGCCGCTTCCGGGCGTCGACATCCTGAAGCAGAAGTAAGTCATACAACCGGCGCGTGGGAAGCACTCTCACGCGCCGGCCATCAAGAAAAAACATCATTTATTCAAACGATTAAAAAATTTTAAATCGTTTCAGTCGATTTTCCCGCCATTTTCCTGGACAATTTCACCTGTTACTCGCGCTCCTGTTGGGAGCGTGGCGGTTGCCCCGTGCACCGTCGGCCCTGCAACTGTTTCAGTGTTCGCCTGATCCTGATGATCGGCGCTGTCTAGGGAGAGAAAAAGCATGACGGAAAAACTGGAAGACATCGCCGTCGCCATGGTCGCCAATGGCCGCGGACTGCTTGCCGCTGACGAGTCCACGGCAACGATCAAGAAGCGCTTCGATACGATCGGTCTCGAATCCACCGAAACCTCCAGGCGCGATTACCGCGAGATGCTGCTGCGCGCCGAAAAGGCGATGCGCAAATACATCTCCGGCGTCATCCTCTACGAAGAAACCCTGTTCCAGCATGCGGTCGACGGCACCCAGCTCGTCGACATCATCCGGGCGGCCGGCTCGATCCCCGGCATCAAGGTCGATGCGGGCGCCAAGCCGATGACGAACTTCCCGGCCGAGACAATCACCGAAGGCCTCGACGGCCTTGCCCAGCGGCTGGCGAGATATCACGAGGCCGGCGCACGCTTTGCCAAGTGGCGCGGCGTGATCTCCATCTCCGATACGCTGCCCACCGCCGGTGCGGTTCGCGCCAATGCCCATGCGCTCGCCCGCTACGCCGCCCTGTGCCAGGACGCCGGCATCGTCCCGATCGTCGAGCCGGAAGTGCTGATGGACGGCGCGCCGGGCGATCACTCGATCGATCGCTCCGAACAGGTGACCGAGTGGACGCTGCGGACAACCTTCGAAGAATTGGCGGCCATGCGCGTCAAGCTCGAAGGCATGATCCTGAAACCGAGCATGGTGATCGACGGCAAGAAGGCCCGCAATGCCTCCGTCGCCGAAGTGGCCGAGCGCACCATCCGGGTGCTGAAGCGCACGGTGCCTTCGGCGGTACCGGGCATCGCCTTCCTCTCGGGCGGCCAGTCGACCGAGGAAGCGACCGCCCACCTCTCGGCAATGAATGCCAGCCACGACCTGCCCTGGAAGCTCACCTTCTCCTATGGCCGCGCGCTGCAGCAGGAGGCGCTCAATGCTTGGCACGGCAAGGCCGACAACATCGGCGCCGGCCAGCGCGCCTTCTCGCATCGCGCCGAGATGTGCAGCCTTGCCGCCAAGGGTACGTGGAAGAAGGAACTCGAGAAGGCTGCCTAAGCCAGGTCTACCGGATGAGAAGGGGCCGTCCGCCGGCCCCTTTTTTTTTGCCAAAGGGTTGGCGCGCCTGCGAGGTGACGGCTTCGTCGTCGTCGGGGAACTTGTCACCCGGACAAGTTCGCGTCTTTGTGCGGTGTGTCGGCTGCCTTAAGCCTTGGCTTCAGAGCCGACACGATGAGCGCCAACGGCGCCCAACCAGCGAAAGCCAGGACCATGACCTCTGACACCGCGCCGAAATCCGTTGCCTATGTCACCGTCGACGTCTTCACCGACGAGCGCTTCGCCGGCAACCAGTTGGCTGTCATGTCCGACGCTCGCGGCTTGAGCGATCGTCAGATGCAGGCGATCGCGACCGAGTTCGGCTATTCGGAAGCGACCTTCGTGCTGCCGCCCCGCGACCCGGCCAACACCGCCGAGGTCCGGATCTTCACGCCGACGACCGAAATTCCCTTTGCCGGTCATCCCAATGTCGGCACGGCCTTCGTGCTCGGCGGGCAAAAGGAAATCTTCGGCCGCGCGCCCGGTGAAATCCTGCGGTTCGAGGAAAAGGCCGGCCTTGTCGAGGCCACATTGCTGCGGGAAGGCGGTGTAGTGGTGGGCGCCACCATCGTCGTACCGCGCAGCCTGACCGTCGGCCCCGAAATCGACGCCGACACCATCGCCGCCTGCGCGTCGCTCGCGCCTGAAGCCGTCAGCAGACGCGTGCATGCGCCGACCCGGCTTTCCGTCGGGCTGCCCTTCGCCGTCGCCGAAATCAAGGATGTCGCGACGCTGTCGTCCGCCCAACCCAATGTCACCGCCTTCCAGGCGGCCAACGCGCGCTACAAACCCGAGGAAGACAGTTTCAGCCTGTTCCTCTACGCTCGCTCGGCAGAGGCGCCATGGCAGATCCGGGCGCGCATGTTCGCGCCGCTCGACAATGTCAACGAGGACCCGGCAACCGGCAGCGCCTCGGCAGCACTTTCCGCCCATCTCGTCTCGCTCGTCCCGGAGCAGGATATCGATGTCGAGATCATCATCGAGCAGGGTGTGGAGATGGGGCGCCGCAGCCTCATCGGCGCGCATGTCCGAAAGCAGGGTGGTGTCGTTCGCAAGGTCAGCCTTTCCGGCCAGTGCGTCAGCGCCATGCGCGGGCTGATCGAGCTCTAGCGGTTTTTTAACGCCTCAGGCGCGGTCGCGCTCGGGCAGAAGCTTCAAGATATCGGCAAACATATCCTGCCATTCGGCGTCTTCCATCTCGAGGAAACCGAAGCCGCGCAGCAGGAAGACGCCTTCCGTTGCCAGAAACACCATCCGCGCCCTGCGCCCCTCCTCCGTCGAGAGGTCGAGACCATCGAGGCGGGTGCGGTACCAGGCGCGATTCTTCGCCATGTGCTCTTCCCGCTGCAGCAGTGCGGCCATCATGCCGGAAGTGCGGGCATTGTCAGCCGTGTTCATCCGGGCGGTCACCGCCGCATGGGCGCGCATTGCCTTGATCGGATCAGGGTCGTCGCCGCCTTCCGCCGTTACCGCGGCATCGAACTCGTCGAACCAACGCTGCATCATCGCGTCGATCAGGCCGTCCTTGTTGCCGAAGCAATATTGCACGCCGCCCTTGGTGATGCCGGAAGCCTTGGCGACGGCATCGATCGTCAGGCCGGCCGCGCCGACGGAATTCACCACCGCCTCCGCCGCGTCCAGAACCTTGTCCCGATCGATTGTTCGTCGCCGTCCCATCTTGACTTCCTATTTCAAATCCATACGTACGTATTCAAATAACCAACGACCCTGATTTAAACAAGGCCCAGCGCCCATTTCCCAGTGGCGGCCACCGAGGTGTACCATGCTTCCGCAAAATCGCTGGCTCATTCTGGCCATAGTATCGAGCGCGCTCTTTCTGATCGTCGTCGACATGACGGTGCTCTATACCGCCCTGCCCCGCCTGACCCATGATCTCGGCGCCACCGCGTCGGAGAAGCTCTGGATCGTCAACGCCTATGCTCTCGTCGTCGCTGGTCTTCTACCCGGCCTCGGCACGCTCGGCGACCGGCTCGGCCAAAAGAAGCCCTTCATCGTCGGCCTTGCCGTCTTCGGCATCGCCTCGCTGATCGCCGCCTATGCGCCGACACCGGCGATCCTGATCGGTGGTCGCGTCCTGCTCGCCGTCGGCGCTGCCCTCATGATGCCGGCGACGCTGTCGATCATCCGGCTCACTTTCACCGACGAACGCGAACGCGCGCTGGCGATCGGCGTTTGGGCAGCGATCGCTTCGGGCGGTGCCGCGATCGGCCCGGTGCTCGGCGGTTTCCTGCTCGAATACTTCTGGTGGGGCTCGGTCTTCCTCATCAACGTGCCGGTCGTCGCGATGGCCCTCGTGCTCGGCCTCGTCGTGCTGCCGAACAACGCTGGCAATCCGAAACACCCCTGGGACGCGATCGGTTCGCTGCAGATCATGGTCGGCCTCATCGGCCTTGCCTATGCCGTCAAGGAAACGAGCAAGCGCGAGCCGTCGTTGGAAGCGGGTCTCGCTGCCGCCGTGATCGGCGCGATCGCGCTCTTTCTCTTCGTGCGCCGCCAGCGCCGCAGCCCGCATCCGCTGATCGACTTCAGCCTCTTCCGCAATGCGGTGTTTTCCTCCGGCGTTGCCGCAGCGCTCGTGGCATCCGCCTCGATCGTCGGCATCGAACTGGTGCTGAGCCAGCAGCTGCAGCTGGTCGAGGGCTTTTCGCCGCTCGAGGCCGGTGTCTTCATTCTGCCGATCCCGCTTGCGGCTTTCGTCGCCGGCCCGCTGACCGGCACCCTGCTGCCGCGCCTGGGCGCCGAAGTGGTGCTGCGCTCGGGCCTCATCCTGGCGGCTCTCGGTCTTGGCGGCTATCTGCTCGTCCATGAAACCGGCGCGCTCGCCCAGATCGTCACCCTCGTCGTCCTCGGCCTCGGCATCGGTGCGTCCATGACCGCCGCCTCCAGCGCCATCATGTTCAACGCCCCGCCGGAACGGGCCGGCATGGCAGCATCGATCGAGGAGGTCTCGTTCGAGCTTGGCGGCGCGATCGGCATTGCCGTGCTCGGCACCATCATGTCGGTCGTCTACACCGCCTTCCTCGTCCTGCCGGAGGGGGCTGCAATCCCGCCGATGGCGCGCGACAGCCTCGATGAAGCCCTGCTCCTCGCCGAGAAGCTGCCGGCGGAAGTGGCGAGCGAACTGGTGAGCCGTGCCCGCCTCGCCTTCGAAGGAGCGTTTACCGCGGTCGTGATGGTGGCAACAGCAATGCTGTTCGTGACCGGGGCGGCCATTTGGTGGCTGACGGCTGGGCGCGTCAGCGCCCCTCAGGGATCCCGCCAGGCGGGCCACCACTAACAGCAAGCTTCGAGCCGCCGGATGGAAACGACTGTCCGGCGGTCAGCGCAATCCCGCTTCGCATTTCGCGATCGCCTCGACCATCGCCTGGAAGCGAACATGGTGGCGCACCGCGTCGAGGTCGGAATCCTGCTTGAACCAGAGCAACTGGTAGCAGGAGCTCTGCGGCAGCAAGGTTTCGAGAAGATCGAGGGCCGCGTCGATATCGCCAAGGATGCAAAAGACGCAGGCCGTGTTGTAGCGGGCGACCACGTCATCGGGATCGATTGCCAGCGCCCGCGCTGCCCATTCGCGCGCACGGTCGGCCTCGCCCATATGGGCAAGCGCCAGCGCGCCGCGGTGGGCCGGGCCCGAGTTTTCCGGGTTGAGCTCCAGCGCCCGCTCTGCCCGGGCGATGCCGATGCGCGCCCACTGCTTGCGTTCAGTATCCCGGCCGAGCGTGCGATAGGCGCTCATCAGGTGGATCGGTGACAGGTAGTCGTCCGGCCGGATATCGGCGGCACGCTTGAAGAACTGAATCGCCATTTCGAACGCGCCCTGCATGAACAGGAAGCGGCCATAATGGAAATTCGCCTCGTAGAGCCCGGCATCCAGCGCAAGCGCCTGCTCGAAGGCAGCAACGGCTTCGTCGCATTGGCCGTCCTGATGCAGCACGAGACCGCGAGACGCATGGGCCTCCGCGAGGTCTGGGTCGAGCGCCAGCGCCTTGTCGGTCATGGACAGGATGCCTTGCAGCGGAAATTCATCCTCGTGCCAATCGCGAAGCGCCGACTCGCAGTCGGCAATGCCGGCATAAGCGCGGGCAAAATCCGGATCGAGCTCCACCGCCTTCATGAACATGCGCCGCGCGAGCAGGAGATAGGAGCGCGTCCAGGCGTGGGAAAACTGCCGGCCACGCAGATAGTAGGTATAGGCCTCGACGCTTGTCGTCGGGTCGCTTTCGATCGCCCGCCTCTCCGCCGGCAGCAGCTTGATCTTCAACTGGTCGACGATCGCATGGGTGATTTCGTCCTGGATCGCGAAGATATCAGTCAGGTCCCGGTCGTAGCGGTCGGCCCAGAGATGCGTGCCGGTCAGCGCATCGATCAACTGGCCGGTGATGCGCACCCGCGCGCCCGCCTTGCGCACGCTGCCCTCGAGGATGTAGCGGACGCCCAATTCCTGGGCCACCTGCTTCACCTTCACCGACCGCCCCTTGTAGGTGAACACGGTGTTGCGGGCGACGACGTGCAGCTTCGAGATCTTCGAGAGGTCGGTGATGATGTCTTCGGTGATGCCGTCGGAGAAGTATTCCTGCTCCGGATCGTGGCTCATATTGGTGAAGGGAAGCACGCCGACCGAGAGCCCGTAGCCATCGTCGAGCACCACCGGGCACGATCCGTTCGGTGCCGACGCGACCTTCGTCGGGGCGCCGAGCGCCACCGAATAGACGTGAACGCCGGCGGCGATGTTCTTCAGCGTGTGTTCGCCCTTGTCGACGAAGCCGACATCCAGGCGCGACCCGACATGATCGCGCACGGAAGCCGAGACGGCGATGCCCGACGGCTCTGCGAGGCCTTCGAGACGCGCCGCGACATTGACGCCGTCCCCGAAGATGTCGCCATCCTCGACGATGATGTCGCCGAGGTGCACGCCGATCCTGAGCTCGATGCGCTTCAGCGGCGACACGCTTTCGTTGCGCAGCAGCATGCCGCGCTGGATATCGACGGCGCAGGCGACCGCGTGCACGACGCTTGCGAACTCGACCAGGATGCCGTCGCCGGTGAGCTTGACGATGCGTCCCTTGTGACGGGTGATCTTCGGATCGACGAGTTCGCTCTTGTGCCGTTTCATGGCGGCCAGCGTGCCGGTTTCGTCAGCGCCGATCAGGCGACTGTACCCCACGACATCGGCAGCGAGAATGGCAGCAAGCCGGCGTTCCAAGAAACCCTCGAAGTCATCTCCCGAATGAGGTTCGCACTTTAGCGCTTTCTTTCCCATCTGTCCTGCGCCCTTTTCTGGTTGAAACGACAGGTTTCGCAACCAAGGTAGCGGCGAGCCGGAGGCGATGGAGTTCCAAAGGTAACGGGGAGTTGCGGCGGGGCGGCCGGGTCAGGGACGGATCAACACCGTCACCATCATCATCACGATGGCGAAGACCGCGATCTTCCAGAAATCGCGACGGCGGCGCAGCCCCGGAATGCCGATCGGCCAGAGGAGCTGAATGGCCATGATCAGAAGCAGAAAAAGGGCGATCGCCTTCTGCATGTTGCCCTCGTCTACCGGGAGGCCGCCTCGACCGGTGAAGCGTTCGCAACACCGGCACTCTTCGTCGCACGCAGCACCGCCTCCCCCGAGGACTAGCGATACGTTGCGCTTGGCAAAAAGGGCTAGTGTTTCCGCGGGCGATTTGCAATGACCGGCCGCCGCATGTTGCGTCATTCGTCTCCCATCGAAGGACAAAACCTGCGGCACTGCCAGACGCTGCAATCAGAAACCGGCTGGCAATTCACCAGGCACCGCCCTAACTTGCTGACGGCAGAACGAATTTCGGATGAATGATGAGAAAGAACCTGCTCCCGGTCGCCGCCCTCCTGCTCGGCACGCTGTTTCTCTTTCTGGGCAATGGTCTGCAGGGGCTTCTTCTTCCCGTGCGCGGCACCGCTGAAGGTTATCCCACCACCATCCTCGGGCTGATCGGCACATCCTGGGCTGCTGGCTTCGTTCTCGGCTGCTTCTTTGCGCCCACGGTCGTCAAGCGCATCGGCCACGTGCGCGCCTTCAGCGTCTTTGCCTCGCTCATCGCCATCGTCGCGCTACTGACCGGCATCCTGATCGATCCGACCTGGTGGCTGATCCTCAGGGCGCTGACAGGCTTCTCCACCGCCGGCACCTCGATGATCATCGAAAGCTGGCTGAACGAGCGCGCCACCAACGAGAGCCGCGGCGTCATCTTCTCGCTCTATATTGCCATCACGCTCTTCGGCGTCGTCGGCGGCCAGATGATGATCCCCTTCGGCGATACCTCCACCACCATCTTATTCATGATCTGCGGCATCCTCTACTGCGTCGCCATGCTGCCGACGCTTCTGTCCAAGGCTGCCTCGCCGCAACCGCTGAAGAAGGTGAGCCTCGACCTGCGCGGCCTTTACCGCAACTCGCCGGTTTCCTTCCTCGGCATCCTGCTCGTCGGTATTGCCAACGGCGCGTTCGGCACGCTCGGCGCCGTCTTTGGCCGCCAGGCGGGCCTTTCCGACAGCACCGTCGCCGCCATGATGAGCGTGGCGATCTTTGCCGGCGCCGTCATGCAGTTGCCGGCCGGGCGGCTATCCGACCGCATCGACCGGCGCTACGTCCTGGCAGCGCTTGCCGGGGTCGGCGCTCTCGCAGGCTTGCTGATCTTCCTGGTCGAGCCGACCCAGGTCTGGATCGTGCTGACGCTGATTGCGATCTACGGTGCGGCGGCCAACGCGCTCTATCCGATCGCCGTGTCGCACGCCAACGACTTCGCGACGGCCGAGGACTTCGTCAAGGTCTCCGGCGGCCTGCTGCTGCTCTACGGAATCGGCACCATCATCGGCCCGACGATCGGCGGCCCGGTCATGACGGCGGCGGGCCCCTACGGCCTGTTCATGATCACCGCCTGCGCCCATATCCTGATCACCGCCTACGCCATCATCCGCAGCCGGATGCGCGCACCGGTCCCGGTCTCCGACCGCGACGCCTTCTCGCCGGTCAACGCCGGCACGCCGACGACGCCGGAAAGCCTGCAGCTTTCGCCGCGCGCGGCGCCGTTTGACGAGACACGCAACGAGCCAGACAAAGGTCCGGAATGGGAGGATCAGTCCGATGAGCCTGTTTGACGATGATCGGCCGCAAAAGAAGGTGGCCCATGAAATTGGCAGCGATCTCGCGCTGCTGTCGGTTGACGAGTTGACGCAACGCATCACCCTTCTGACCGAGGAGATTGCACGGCTGGAGGCGGAGCGGACACGCAAGTCCGCCAGCCGCTCGGCCGCCGAGAACCTGTTTCGCTGATCCGGCGGCGTAAGGTCGCACCGCAGCAAAACGAAGCGCGTTTAACGCGGCATTAAGCATTATCTGCGATTGTCAGGGCATCCGGAGCTTTCCGGTTTCAGACAATTTCACCGACTGGCGAATGGGTCTGATTTTTCTCCCTGTTTTACCTTGAGAGCCGCTTTCCGCGGCTCTTTTTTTGTTTTGGCATAGGTTTATCCAAAGAACTGTGGAGATTAACCCTTTCTTAAGAATGCCCTTGCGCGAAATGCGCTATCGGATCATTCTTCAAGCATAGAGACGGGCAAGGATTTATTTCCCATAACCGTCCACTACCTGACTGTCGTGATGCGTTTGAACCAGGGAAAACAGGTCATGTCCGAGAGAGGATTGAATACGGTCAGTTTCGCAGGACACGCGGCGTCCTCGGCACAATTCAAGACCCTCTATTCGGAAGGCATGGGACTGGTCGAGGAAACGGCCACCTATCTCGACGGACCGGGCCGCGCCGCTTCCAAGGTCCTGCCGCGCATGGCATCGGTTCTCTATGCAGCCGAATCCATGCGGCTCACCACCCGCCTGATGCAGATGGCTTCCTGGCTGCTCCTGCAGCGCGCCGTCAACAACGGCGAGATGAGCCGCGATCAGGTGATGTCGGAAAAGAGCAAGGTTCGCCTCGACAGCTTCAACGTCGACAAGGCGGCTCCCGGCTGGGCCGAACTGCCGGAATCCTTCCGCGACCTGATCGAGCGCTCGCTGCGCCTGCAGAACCGCGTCGCCCTGCTCGACCGCGAGATCTATCGCCCTAACGAAGCGGCCGCGATCGTCCCGGACAACCAGAACGGCGTCAAGGCGCAGATCAAGCTGCTGCAGACGGCCTTCGGAACCAACTGACGCCGCGCAGAAAATAGACCTGAGAAATCAAACCCGCCGCAACAGCATTTGCCGGCGGGTTTTTCGTTGCGACCGGCAGCACATGGCGGCACTGGCGCGCCTTGGCCTCGACTGCGAAAACTCCTGGAGAAACCTCACCGAGGGCGCCTATCCGATCGACGCCACACAAGGGCATCTCGATCTCCTGACGGAAGAGGCGTTGCTGCTTGCGAAAAGCGCCGGCTGGTCGGGTCAGGAACCGCGACATAACGCCGTCATCCTGCTCCTTGCCTGGAACAGCGACGGAGCGCCAGTGGCCACAGCGCGTCCATGGCACGGCGCCATGTCACCGCCTCGCCCGGCCTACCCCCAGAACCAAGACAGAAAAAGCCCGGGCCAAATGACCCGGGCTTTTTGAATCTGCCGAAGAGGCGCTCGATTAGAGGCCGAGGCCTTCGAAGCGCTTCTTGAACTTGGAGACGCGGCCGCCGCGGTCCATGAGCTGCTGGTTGCCGCCGGTCCAGGCCGGGTGCGACTTGGGGTCGATTTCCAGGTTCATGGTGGCGCCTTCAGAACCCCAGGTCGAGCGGGTTTCGTATTCGGTGCCGTCGGTCATGACTACCTTGATGACGTGGTAATCGGGATGGATGTCTGCCTTCATAACGATCTTCCTAGAGTTCCAGGGTCCAATTGTCGCAAGGCATTGCGACTTCGAGACCGAACACGTAAATGAAGCCGCGCACCGGCTGAACGGCCACGGCTTCCCAATTCGATGCCGTGCCTATACATCAAGGTCTGCGCGATAACAAGTGCCGCACGGAAGACTCATGGGCAATCCCTTCCTCCGTGTCTGGCGAAAGGGGTCAAGTGTCGTCAAGAGAAAACCAGGCGCCTGCGCGCAAGTCCATCCGCCCGCTCGCCACGCTCCTCCCCTATCTCGCCCGCTACCGACATCTGGTCGTCGGCGCCGGCATTTCGCTGATCCTCGCTGCCGTGACCACGCTGGCGCTGCCGCTCGCTGTTAGGCGGATGGTCGACAACGGTTTCTCCAGTCCCGACAGCGGCTTCATCAACACCTACTTCTCGATGCTGATGATGCTCGCCATCGTGCTGGCGCTGGCGAGTGCGGCGCGCTACTACTTCGTCATCACGCTCGGCGAGCGCATCGTTGCCGACTTGAGGCGCAATGTCTTCGATCGCGTCACCCGCCTTTCCGCCTCCTTCTTCGACGTCAACCAGTCCGGCGAGATCGTCTCGCGACTGACCGCCGACACCACCCAGGTGAAGTCTGCTGTCGGAGCCACCGCGTCGGTCGCGTTGCGCAACCTGATCCTGTGTCTCGGGGCCATCGGCATGATGGTCTATACCAGCCCCAAGCTGTCGAGCCTGGTGCTGATCGCGATCCCGATCATCGTCTTCCCGCTCGTCGGCTTCGGCCGTTCCGTCCGCCGCCGCTCGCGCCAGGCGCAGGACACGCTCGCTGCCGCCTCGGCCTATGCCGGCGAGGCGATTGCCGCATCGCGCACAGTCCAGGCCTTCAATGGCGAAGGGCTTGCCAACAGCCACTTCGGAGCCGCCGTCGAGGATGCCTATGGCGCGGCGCGCGCCGCGATCAAGGCGCGCTCGGTGCTGACCGCTTTCGCCATCACCATGGTGTTCGGCAGCGTCGTCGCCGTGCTCTGGTTTGGCGCGCACGACGTACTGTCAGGTAATCTCTCCGCCGGCACGCTCAGCCAGTTCCTGCTCTATTCGGTCTTTGCCGCGGGCAGCCTCGGTTCGCTCTCGGAAGTCTGGGGCGAACTCTCGCAGGCAGCGGGTGCTGCCGAGCGGCTGAACGAGCTTCTGACCGAAATTCCCGAGATCCAGGCTCCGGAAAATCCCGTCGCCATGCCGGTCCCGGCGACCGGCGCCATCGCCTTCGACGACGTTCATTTCGCCTACCCGTCGCGACCCGACTACAAGAGCCTCAACGGCCTCAGCTTCAACATCGCGCCCGGCGAGACTGTTGCGATCGTCGGACCGTCCGGCGCCGGCAAGAGCACTGTGTTCTCCATGCTGCTTCGCTTCTACGACCCTGCCAAGGGCGCAGTGCGCGTTGATGGCGTCGACATTCGCACCGTCGATCCGAAGGATCTGCGCGACCGCATTGCGATCGTGCCGCAGGATGTGACGATGTTCGCCTCGTCCGTGCATGACAACATCGCCTTCGGCATGCCGAATGCCAGCCGCGAGGCGGTGCGTGCCGCCGCCGTCGCCGCGCAGGCGGACGAGTTCATCAACAGGCTCGACAAGGGTTACGACACCTATGTCGGCGAACGTGGCGTTACACTTTCCGGCGGCCAGCGCCAGCGCATCGCCATCGCCCGCGCCATCCTCAAGAACGCGCCGGTGCTGCTTCTCGACGAAGCAACCTCGGCCCTCGACGCCGAGAGCGAGACGCTGGTTCAAAAGGCGCTCGACGGCCTGCTGCACGAGCGTTCGACCATCATCATCGCCCATCGGCTGGCGACCGTGCTGAAGGCCGATCGTATCCTGGTGCTGGATCATGGCCGTATTGTCGAGGAAGGAACCCACGCCTCCCTCATCCGCCAGGGCGGGCTTTACGCCAAGCTTGCGCGGCTGCAGTTCAACCATGGCGCAGAGGCCCTGTTCGTCAACGTGCAGAGCTAAACGCACCGCACGGCGCGAAAAGCGTCCTCCGATTTGCCGTAAAGCGGTTGCCGACGGGAGGCCGAGCCCTATTGTTAGGGGGCCGGCCGAGGAGGCCGGCATCGCTTTCTGCTGAATTGATCGGGAGGACTACCGCATGGCATTTTCGCACCTGACCCGGCGTGCCGCTCTGGCGCTGGGCCTGATGGCGCTGACGGCGCTGCCCCTTGGCTCGACGGCACTGGCCCAGGACTTCCCCGACCGGCCGATAACGCTCGTCGTTCCCTTTGCCGCCGGCGGTTCCACCGACGTGGTTGCCCGCATCGTCGCGCAGAAAATGTCGGAGGACCTCGGCCAACAGGTGATCGTCCAGAACGTTGCCGGCGCCGGTGGCAATCTCGGCGCAGACAATGTCGCCCGCGCCGATCCGGACGGCTATACGATCCTGATGGGCACGGTCGCCACCCACGCGCTCAATCCGCTGATCCTGAAGACCAAGCCCTACGACCCCGAAAAGGATTTCGCGCCGATCTCCCTGCTCGTCGTCGTGCCCAACGTGCTCGTCGTCAATCCGGAACTCCCGGCCAAGGACGTTGCGGAACTGCTGGCACTCCTGAAGGCCAAGCCCGACGAGTACAGCTATGCGTCTTCCGGCAACGGCACGCCGCTGCACCTCTCCGGCGAACTCTTCAAGAAGATGGCCGGCGTCAGCATGCAGCACATCCCCTACAAGGGCGCAGGCCCGGCGCTGAACGATGTCATCGGCAACCAGGTGCCGATCATGTTCGACAACCTCCCCTCCTCCTCCAGCCACATCAAGGCGGGAACGCTGAGGGCGCTTGCGGTGACCACGGCGGAACGGGCACCGTCCTTCCCGGATGTGCCGACAGTCGCCGAGGCCGGCATTCCGGGCTACGAGACCTACACCTGGAACGCGCTCTTCGCCCCGGCCAACACGCCTCAGCCGGTCGTCGCCCGCCTCAACGAGGCGGCCAACAAGGCGCTGAAGGATCCCGCTGTCGTCGAGCGCATGAAGGAATTCAGCGCCACGATTGTCGGCTCGACGCCGGAAGAGCTGGAAGCCCATGTGAAAGCCGAATTGGCGAAGTGGACGCCGGTCGTTCGTGACGCCAATGTGCAGATGGATTGACGATCAGAACGAGCGGGGCCCCTCATCCGACTGCCGCCACCTTCTCCCCGCAGGCGGGGAGAAGGGACTTGTGGCGCGGTCCGTGCGTATGCGCCAGCACATACGATGTTACTCGGTTGCCTGAACCTCGATGTACCGCGCCGCCTCGGCGGCGATTACACGTGAGGGTATCGTTGCACAATCGACCGTCACCTCCCCGCTTGACGAGAAGAGGGCTAGGATGAGGGGCAAATACGCGGCAAGGAGCCATCACACCCCGGCAGCACCCCGCCCCGCGGCCCGGCCGGAAAAGATGCAGCCGCCGAGGAACGTGCCTTCGAGTGCGTTGTAGCCATGCATGCCGCCCCCGCCGAAGCCGGCGACTTCGCCGGCAGCGTAGAGACCGGGCACCGGCTCGCCCGATTGCTCCAACACCTGGCCTGACAGGTTGGTTTGAAGCCCGCCCAGCGTCTTGCGCGTCAGGATATGCAGCCGAACGGCAATCAGTGGGCCGGCCTTGGGATCGAGCAGCCGATGCGGTTTGGCCGTGCGCAGCAGCCGGTCGCCGCGATAGGCGCGCGCACCGCGGATCGCGGTCACCTGCGCGTCCTTGGAGAATGCGTTGGTAATTTCCCGGTCGCGCGCCACGATCTGCTGCCGCAAGTGCTCCAGCGACAGCCGGTTCTCACCGGTCAGCGCATTCATCGCCGGCACCAGGTCTTCGAGACGGTCGCGCACGATGAAATCCTCGCCCTTGTCCATGAACGCCTGGACCGGCCCCGGCGGGTTCTTGCCGAGCCGCTTTAACAGAAGGGCGATGCTCTTGCCGGTGAGATCGGGATTCTGCTCCGAACCGGAAAGCGCGAACTCCTTTTTGATGATCGCCCGCGTCAGCACGAACCAGCTGTAATCATGACCGCTGTCGCGGATCGCCTTCAACGTGCCGAGCGTATCGAAGCCGGGCATGGCCGGCGCCGGAAAACGGTTGCCGTCGGCGTCGCACCAGAAGGACGAAGGGCCCGGAAGGATGCGGATGCCATGGTCCGGCCAGATCGGATCGAAGTTCTTCAACCCCTCCGTATAGTGCCACATGCGATCCGCATTGATGACCGCGCCGCGCGCCTGGCTGGCGATCTCCAGCATGCGCCCGTCGACATGGTGGGGCACGCCCGCAACCATCGTCGCCGGCGGCTGGCCGAGCCGCTTGCGCGGCCAGTTGCGGCGCACCAGATCATGGTTTCCGCCGATACCGCCTGACGTGACGACGATCGCGCCCGCCGAAATCTCGAAATCGCCGACGATGTCGCGGGAGCTGCGCTCACCGCGCCCGACCGGATCGTCCTTGAGCAGCGCACCGCGCGCACCCGTCACGCGGCCGTCGGTGGTCACAAGTTCATCCACCCGATGGCGGAAGCGGAAGCGCACGAGACCACGACTTTCCGCCTCGCGCGTCAACCGGATGAACGGTTCGAGCACCGCCGGGCCGGTACCCCACGTGACGTGAAAGCGCGGCACCGAATTGCCGTGCCCGTGGGCGAGCCCACCGCCGCGCTCCGCCCAGCCGACCACGGGAAACCAGCGCATGCCGAGCGAGTGCAGCCAGGAGCGCTTCTCGCCCGCGGCAAAGTCGAGATAGGCTTCGGCCCAGAGCCGTGGCCAGTGATCCTCCGGACGGTCGAACTGCGAGGAGCCCACCCAGTCCTGCCCGGCAAGCTCGCGGGTGTCGCGGATGCCCATGCGGCGCTGTTCGGGGCTGTCGACAAAGAACAGGCCGCCAAGCGACCAGAAGGCCTGTCCGCCAAGATTCTGTTCCCCTTCCTGGTCGAGCACGATGACCCTGCGGCCGAGTGCCGCCGCCTCCGCTGCGGCGACAAGGCCGGCAAGCCCCGCGCCGATAACCAAAACGTCGCAATCCATGAAATGCTCTCCCCCTCGCATCCCATCCGGCCCCCCACGCTCTGACACGCAAAGGCCGCCGCAGCCATCTGAATGGCTGCAGAATTGTTACGCGTACGTCAAGGTCAATTCAAGCGCCAGGCTGCGTCGCCCGACGACGGGATACGCGGAGAGCGAAGTCTATTTCTCGGTCAGCTTGAGCTCGATGCGGCGGTTCTGCGCCCGCGCCTCAGGGGTTTCACCCGGTGCAATCGGCTGGTACTCGCCAAAGCCCGCGGCCACTAGCCGATCTGCTGGCACGCCCTTCGAGATCAGGAACTTGACCACGGAGGTCGCACGCGCCGACGAAAGCTCCCAGTTGTCGGCGAAGCGCCCGGCGCCTGAAAGCTGCACATTGTCCGTGTGGCCGTCGACGCGCAGCACCCAGTTGATTTCGGCGGGGATTTCCTTGGCGAGGTCGAGCAGCGCGGTGGCGAGCTTGGCCATTTCCGCCTGCCCTTCCGGATTGAGGTCGTTGCCACCAGAGGGAAACAGCACCTCCGACTGGAAGACGAAGCGGTCGCCGACGATGCGGATGTTTTCACGGTCGGAAAGAATTTCCCGGAGGCGTCCGAAGAAGTCCGAGCGGTAGCGGTTGAGTTCCTGCACCCGCTGGGCAAGCGCCACGTTCAGCCGGCGTCCGAGATCGGCGATCTTGGTCTGCGACTGCTGGTCCTTGGCTTCCGACGCCTGAAGCGCGACTTCGATGGCGGCGATCTGGCTGCGGAGCGCGGCGATCTGCTGGTTCAGCAGCTCGATCTGGCTCATGGCCCGGGCGCTGACTTCACGCTCGGTCTCAAGCTCAGAGCCGAGACGGCCGATCTTCTGGTTGGCGGCGTCCGTGCTCCCGGCGCCCTGGTCGAGCAGGGCCTGCAGCCGTGAGCGTTCGCCTTCGGACGTGGCGAGCGACGCCTGCAGATTGGCAAGCGAATCCTCGAGATCCTGCTTGCCGCTCTTTTCGAGCGCCAGAAGCTGGGTGAGTTCGTTGATCTGGCTGTTCAGCCGCGTCAGCACCTCGTCCTTGCCGCTGATTTCGCGACTGAGCAGAAACTGTGCAAGGACGAAGACGGTCAGCAGGAACATGATCGACAGCAGCAGCGTCGACAGTGCGTCGACGAAGCCCGGCCAATAGTCGATCGTGCGCTGAGAGCGGCCTTTTCGGGCAAGCGCCATGGATTACTCTCCTCCGGCCTCTTCCACGCGCGCCTTGGCCGACACGGCCGGCTTGTCATGCGCAGGCGACCGGTCGGAGATGCCGACCCGCGATGCCAGCTTGTCGAGCGTCTTGCGCATCGCCTTGGCTTCGTCCTGCTGAGCCTCGATCCAATCCCGCAGCATCTGCTGTTCGCCGCGCATGTTCTTGACCAGCCCTTGAATGCCTTCGGCGAGGCTTGCCATGGCCGCGGTCGTGCGCTGGTTCGCGCCGCCCTCATGGTTGAGGCGGACGAGCTGGTCGGTGAGCCTCTTCAGCTCCTCGACCGGCGCGCCGGCGGGCAGATCGAGCGCCGGCGAAAGTTCCGAGCCGACGTCCGTCACGGAGGAGAGCCAGTTTTCAAGCTCGGTGTAGAAGCGGTTCTGCGCGCGCCCGGCCTGCAGATCGAGAAAGCCGAGGATCAGCGAACCGGAAAGGCCGAAAAGCGACGTCGAAAACGCCGTGCCCATGCCGGTGAGCGGTGCCGACAGGCCATTCTTCAGCGCCGAGAGGATGTCTTCCGTCGTTCCCGACCCGGCATCCAGAGACTGGATGACCGTGTTGATCGAGCCGATCGTTCCAAGAAGGCCCCAGAAGGTGCCGAGCAGGCCGAGAAACACCAGAAGCCCGGTCAGGTAACGCGAAATGTCACGCGATTCGTCGAGGCGGGTGGCGATGGAATCGAGGATCGACCGCAGCGCCGTGGTCGAGATCGCCGTCTGGCGACCGCCGATCAGCGCCCGCATCGGCGCAAGCAGCACCGGATCGCGCCCGACCTTGTCGGCGCTGCCGGCGGCACGAAACGAGTTGAACCAGCGCACCTCGGGGCGCAAGCCCAGCACGTGGTTGAAGACGAGCAGGATGCCGATCAGAAGGACACCGAGGATCAGGCCGTTGAGGCCCGGATTGGCGAGAAAGGCGTTTTGGGCCTGACGGAAGAGGATTGCACCCACGAAGCCGACGATGATCAGAAAGACCACCATCGTCCAGAAATAGTGCATGGGGCTCGAGAGCTTGTGCGGGTTGTAGCCGTCTTCCATACCTTCCCGACCGTTCCACCCGGACAGATGCAGTTTCGTCATGGGTATGAGTATCTCCCGCTTCACTTGACGGAACGGCGCCGCGCCGGCCCGGAGCCTATCGCATAATTCCTGAAACCGAAATCGATTCAAGGGCCAATTTGTGTATGCAGCCGGGATCACGCCACGGCCTGCAGGTCGCCAGTTAGGCACAGGCCTGTGGCGGTGTCGTGTTGCACCGCCCAGCTTCGTGCCAAAAACAAAGCCTCCGATGCGGGGTGCGCATCGGAGGCTTCGGAACGAACGGGATTGCGACTTACTTCGTCGGCACCGGGCGGTGAACGACTTCCGTCAGCGCCTTGACGATGTATTCGTTGCCGCAGATGACCGAACCGTCATCGACCGGGCGGGCGCCGCCGTTGATATCGTGCGTCCAACCACCGGCTTCGCGAATGAGAAGCACACCGGCGGCAATATCCCAAGCGGCAAGGTCGCGCTCCCAGTAGCCGTCGAAACGGCCGGCAGCGACATAGGCAAGATCGAGCGCAGCCGAGCCCATGCGGCGGATACCTGCAACTTCGCCCATCACATGGCGCAGTTCGATCAGGTACTTGCCGTGGTTGCCGCGGCCAAGATGCGGCGTGCCGGTGGCGATGACGGCATCGGAAAGATGCTTGCGTGCAGCGACGCGCAAACGACGGTCGTTGAGGAAGGCGCCACCGCCGCGCTCGGCCGTGTAGAGTTCATCGGTTGCCGGGTTGAAGACGACAGCGCCGACGATCTCGCCCTGGCGCTCCAGTGCGATCGAAACTGCGAAATGCGGAATGCCGTGCAGGAAGTTGGTGGTGCCGTCGAGCGGATCGACGATCCAGCGGTGCGCACCGTCGGTGCCGATGATCTCTTCGCCTTCCTCGCCGAGGAAGCCATAGGTCGGGCGAGCCTTCAGGAGTTCTTCGCGAATGAGCTTTTCGGCCTTACGATCGGCCTGCGAAACATAGTCGCCCGGTCCCTTGAGCGAGACCTGCAGGTTCTGGACTTCGCCGAAATCGCGGGACAACGACTTGCCCGCCTTGAAGGCGGCCTGAACCATGACATTGAGAAGTGCTGAACGGGCCATCTGGCGATCCCTTGAAAAACGAAGGCCGATCGAACGCGTTCGATCGGACGTTGAACCTGCTTGACGAAACATAGGCGCATTGCCGGCCCCAAGGGCAAGCTGCAAACCGTGTTCCGTCGTCAAAAAACCGAGTGAAGTCTCACTCCGCTCGCGCATTGCTGCCACTGTCATGGCGCCACGAGCAAAACCGCGGCCTCAGAACCACAAAAGCCCCGCGAGTTCAAGCGAAATAGCATTTTTGCCGGCCGGCGGCGACGGGATTCCGCCTCGCTCAGCTCCGGCGATACCTGTTGGCCGCACTCAGCGCCTGCTTCTGCTGCTCTTCATTGAGACCGAGGTAGAAGTCCTCGAGCGCATCGTCCTTGAGACCGGCACGGCGTGACAGCACATACCATTTCGCCGCCTCGACCGGGTTGGGCCTCGTGCCGATGGCATTGACATAGAGATGCGAGAGACGGTTCTGCGCCACCACGTTGCCGCCCTCGGCCGCCCGGCGCATCCAGCCGAAGCCGTCCTCCAGGTTCCGATCACCGGCAATGCCTTCGATCATCCAGATCGCGATGTCCAACTGGGCGGTATCGAAGCCCGCCCGCGCCGCACGGATCAGCCATTCGCGGGCACGCGCCCGCTTGCTTTCCTCGATGCCGTCGACATTGACCAGGATCTGCGACAACGCATATTGCGCGTCGGCAATGCCCTGTTCGGCCGACTTCTCGTAATAGGGCATCGCCAGCTTCAATCCCTTCGGTCCGGGATTGTCGGCAACGAGCGTCTGGCCGTAATTGAACTGTGCCGAGCCATTGCCGAGATCGGCCGCCTTCTTCATCAGCTCTTCGGACTTTTTCCGGTCACGCTTGGCGTAGCGCCCCTCCATCAGGATCAGGGCATATTTGAACATCGCCGCCGGGTCGCCTTTTTCCGCCGCCTGGCCATACCAGAAGGCAGCCTGCTGCGGGTTGCGCACGACGCCAAGCCCCTGCTGCAAGATTTCGGCAATCAGCGTCTGTGCCGCAGGATCGCCGAGCTGCGCCCGTGGCAGCGCCAGATCCATCGCGGTCAGGTAATAGCCGCGCTGAAACGCGCCGTAGGCGTCGTCGACCTTGCCGGCGAAGGGTTTTTCGGCCGGCAGCGCCGGCAATTCGGCGCCCATGCGATCAAAGACACCCACGCCTCCAGATGGCGCCGTGCCGTCCGCCGGCTTCTTGTCCGAAGCCGCGTTCGACTTGTCGCCAGTCTCGGCTCCTTCGGGCATCGCAGCGCCGTTGAAGGGCGTGATGCGGCCACGCTTTTCGACGCCGGCATCGTCGCTTGCGGACGGCTTCTCCTGCGCATGCGCCGGCAGCGCCAGGGCAACGGCCAGGGCGACAAGGGAAAGACCTCGACTCAATCTGGAAGACGGACGGTTCAACATCGAAACGTCTTAATCTTCAAACCGTGGCGCTTTTTCGTCAAGCAACGCGTTGACCGCGGCAACGACGGAGGGCGCCTGTCCTGGCTCACCGAAGACGGCCAGACGAAGCGCCACGAACTCGGCACCGGTCTCCGCCACTGCAAGCGCCGATTGCGGATCGGTGCCGCCCATGACGATGCACGGGATCTCGATCATCGACGCCCACCATTCGGCAAGCGCGAGGTTCTTCGAATGCGCCTCCGGCTTGATGTCGCCGTCGGTCCTGCCGAAGAACACGTAGTCCGGGCGCACTTCGCCGATCTCCAGCGCATGGTGGCGGTCGGCCGCGTTGCCGCCGCCGACGATCAGCTTCGGCGTGTGCTTCTCGACCGCCTCACCGAGCACTTCGGCATTGCCGGAAACATGCAGGCCATCCGCCTTGGCGCGGCCGGCAACGCGCGAGTCGCCCGCGATCAGCGCTGCGGCGCCCGCCTCCTGGATGACCGGCACCAGGCGCTCGGCATGCTTCTGGAACTCGCTATCGTCGAGCCCGTATTGCGGCACGATCACCGAGGCGACGTCGCCACCCTTGAGCGCGTCGGCGAGCACCTTGGCACGTTCCGCCGCATCGGGCATGTCGGGCGCGATCAGCACCAGGCGGCAGCGTTCTGTTGTCATGCTCAGATATCCATTTCCGGCTGTGCCGCGTAAGCCGCGAAACCAGCGCTCGATTTCATTTCCGAAAACCGATAGACGGAGACTGCAAAAGGATCAACAGCCACCCATGCTTCCGGATCTCGACTTCTACCTTATCGCCATCCCGGCCGTTCTGCTTGTCGGCCTCAGCAAGGGCGGCATGGGGGAAGCACTTTCGCTCATGGGTGTACCGATCTTGTCGATGGCGGTGTCGCCCGTCCAGGCCGCCGCCCTTCTCCTGCCGATCCTGATCGCGATGGATCTTGTATCGCTCTGGATGTGGCGCAAGCATGGCGACCGCAAGACCCTTTTCATGCTTTTGCCCGGCGCCATTGCCGGCATCGTCATCGGCTGGGCAACCTCCGCCTATGTCTCGCGTGACCTGCTCCGCCTGATCATCGGCCTGATCACCGTGCTCTTCGTGCTTCGCTACGTCTACAACATCTGGCGCATGCGCCTCGGCATCACCATCGCGCCGAAGACGCAGCGGGCCGGGCCGGCGGCGCTTTGGGGCTCGTTCGCCGGCTATGGCAGCTTCGTTGCGCATGCCGGCGGCCCGCCCTTCCAGATCTACGCGCTGCCACTGCAGCTCGACCCGCGCGAATATACCGGCACGATCGTGCGCTTCTTCGCGATCCTGAACGCGGTGAAGCTCATTCCCTATTTCGCACTCGGGCAACTCGACCTCAGCAACCTGAAAATCTCGGCGACGCTCTTTCCGCTCGCGATCGTCGCGACCGTGTGCGGCGCCTTTATCGTTCGCCGCATGAAGCCGCAGATCTTCTACCCCTTCATGTATAGCATGGCCTTCATCGCGGGCTCGAAGCTGCTCTGGGACGGTATCGTCGGCCTCGCTGCGGGCGGCTGAGCCGCCACCCAAGTATTACGGAAATATTGCAAAGCAAAATTAGCGTTTCGCACCGCACAAAATTCTTGCTGCCTTGCAAAAATTCGCCTAACGTCCGCCCATGACGATCGCGGACCCTTTCGATGCCATTGCGGACCCGAACCGGCGCTACCTGCTGGAGGAATTGCGGCGCGCGCCGAAAACCGTGAACGAGCTGGCCGAAGGCTTGCCGATCAGCCGTCCGGCCGTATCGCAGCACCTGAAAGCCTTGCTGGACTGCAATTTGGTCTCGGTCTCGGCGAGCGGCACGCGGCGGATCTATGCGATCAACCGGCCGGGGTTTGACCGCCTCAACCTCTGGCTCGACCAGTTCTGGTCTTGAGCTTGGAAGCGACGACCCGGAAAACAAGAGGACCGGGCGTCAAGCCCGGCCCGAAATTCCATATATTCCACTGTGGGGGATTGGTTCTAAACCTTGTTGCGCCTACTCAGAGGGGAGATGGCGCTTCCCGATGGTTCTGGGAAATACCGTTGATAATCAGTGAGTCGAGGAGCGAAGCCTTTCGATTTCGTCCTTGATGCGCAGCTTCCTTCGCTTGATATCGGTAATCAGTTCGTCTTCCACGGACGGCTGATTCATCGCTACGTGGAGCTCCTGCTCCAGGGCGCCATGTTTTTTCTCAAGCGTTGCAAGATGAGCCTCAACAGTCATTTGGCAGTCCCTTCCTTTTGCTTGCATCCGGCACGCAAATGCCGGATGTTTCATGGTTGTAACCTTACTACTGTGCCATGCCATTTTTCATTTGTCGAAGGCGAAATGATGACGAGGGATAACTTCCCGTTACCGCCCAAGATGTGATAGAGCGGCGCATGAAATTCCGGTTCGAGGAGGACTTCGCAACCGGGCTGATGGGGATCGCTTTGCATGCCGGACCAGGACCAGGCCGAACTCAGACTGACCGCCGCGCGGCTGAGGCAGGAACATGAAGACTATGATGCTGCCATCAACGCCATGATCGAGACCGGCTGCGACGCGCTCAGAGTGCAGCGCATGAAGAAGAAGAAGCTGGCGATCAAGGACAAGATCAGCAAGATCGAAGACCAGATCATTCCCGATATCATCGCCTGAACGCGGAACAGGACAGACGTGATCGACACCACGACCCCACCCGTCGCCATCATCATGGGAAGCCAGTCGGACTGGGAGACGATGAAGAACGCCGCCGATACGCTCGACGCGCTCGACATTCCCTATGAGGCACGCATCGTTTCGGCCCATCGCACGCCCGATCGGCTGGTCAGCTTCGCCAAGGGCGCCCGCGACGAGGGCTTCAAGGTCATCATCGCCGGTGCCGGAGGTGCTGCGCACCTGCCCGGCATGTGTGCCTCGATGACGCCGCTGCCGGTCTTCGGCGTCCCCGTGCAGTCGAAGGCACTGTCCGGCCAGGACAGCCTGCTGTCGATCGTCCAGATGCCGGCCGGCATCCCGGTCGGAACGCTGGCGATCGGCCGTGCCGGTGCCGTCAACGCAGCCCTCCTTGCCGCAGCCGTCCTTGCGCTTGGCGACGAGGACCTCGCCGACCGGCTCGACGACTGGCGCGAACAGCAGACCATTGCCGTTGCCGAGTATCCGGTGGACGAGGCATGACCACCATCGGCATTATCGGCGGCGGCCAGCTCGGCCGCATGCTGGCGATGGCAGCCGCCCGACTGAACTTCCGCACGGTCATCCTCGAGCCGCAGGTCGACTGTCCGGCTGCCCAGGTCGCAAACGACCAGATCGTCGCTGCCTATGACGACGAAGCCGCGCTCGGAAAGCTTGCTGAAGTCAGCGACATCATAACCTATGAATTCGAGAACGTTCCGGTCGCGGCTGCCGAGCGACTGGCGGCAAAACGCCCCGTCTTCCCGCCACCGAAAGCGCTGGAAGTCGCGCAGGACCGCCTCACCGAGAAGCGCTTCATCAACGGCTGCGGCATTGCCACGGCGCGCTTCCATGCCGTCGACAGCCAGGCCGACCTTGAAGCGGCCCTTGCGGATTTCGGCGGGACCGGCGTGCTGAAAACCCGTCGCCTCGGCTATGACGGCAAGGGACAGCGCGTCTTCCGCTCGACGGCAGACAGCCCAGCGGGCGCTTTCGCAGCACTCGGCGGCGTACCGCTGATCCTCGAAAGCTTCGTGCCCTTCGAGCGCGAAATCTCGATCATCGCCGCCCGCGCGCCCGATGGCGCCGTTGCCTGTTTCGATCCGGCGGAAAACGTGCATCGCAACGGCATCCTCCATACCTCGACGGTCCCGGCAGAGATCGGTGCTGCGGCCGGCGAAGCGGCACGGGTTGCCGCCAAGGCGATCCTCGATGCGCTCGGCTATGTCGGCGTCATCGGCGTCGAGTTCTTCGTGCTCGCCGACGGCAGCCTGATCGTCAACGAGATGGCGCCCCGCGTGCACAATTCCGGCCACTGGACGGAAGCTGCCTGCGTCGTCTCGCAGTTCGAGCAGCATATCCGTGCCGTCGCCGGACTGCCGCTCGGCAATCCGCGTCGCCATTCGGACTGCGTCATGCAGAACCTGATCGGCGACGACCTCGACACGGTCCCCGGATGGCTTGCCGAGGATGACGTGCTGGTGCACCTCTACGGCAAGACCGAGGCCCGCGCCGGCCGCAAAATGGGCCACGTCACGCGGCTCGTCCGCGGCTGAGGACCATAGAAATGCGGGGCAAGACACCAAAATGGGGCGTCTTGTGGTTGACACACCAGGGGTGACACGGTATTTGCCATCCCACCTTAAAGGAGCGCGCTCACGGGCGCGCTTTTGATTGTTAGAGATACCGGGCGAATTTTCATTCCCCGAAACCTGCGGATCAGGAAAATGAAGATCAAGAATTCGCTCAAGTCGCTCAAGACCCGCCACCGCGAAAACCGTCTGGTTCGTCGCAAGGGCCGCATCTACATCATCAACAAGTCCAACCCGCGCTTCAAGGCTCGTCAGGGCTGAGACCCGACAGGGGACTTGGGGACAGCGCTCAAGCGATGTCCCAGAATTGATTTTGAAGTTATTCCGTGGCGAGCTAACATGCTCGCCATGCGAGTTTTTATACCCTTGATTCTGGCGTGTTCCGCCCTGCTCGCCACCTCCACGGGAGCTGGCAATGTTTCCTTCGCGGCGGAAGCCTCGACCCAACCGGAAGCAACCAGCCTCACCACCCCGAAGCAGCGCCTCGACACCCTGTTCGCCGACCTGAAAAAGGAACGCGACCCCGACAAGGCACGCGAGCTCTCCAACCAGATCCGCATCGAGTGGCAGGATTCCGGCAGCGCCACCGTCAATCTGCTGATGCAATGGGCCGACAAGGCGATCACCGACAACAAGCAGCCGGCCGCTCTCGATATCCTCGACCAGGTTATCGCCCTTGCACCCAATTATGTCGAAGGCTGGAACCGCCGCGCGACACTGCATTACGCGATGGGCAACTACCGGAAATCCATGTCGGACATCAATCGCGTGCTGTCGATCGAGCCCCGCCACTTTGGCGCGCTTGCCGGCATGGCGGCGATCCTCGGCGCCTCCGGCAAGGATGAGCTTGCCATGCGTGCCTGGGAACAGTTCCTGGACATTTATCCCGCCGATCGCAAGGCGCAGGAACAACTGGGCGAACTTGCCGAAAAACTCGCCGGCAGCAAGACCTGACAACGCGTGTTCCAGTCGATTGCCAAGCCCGCCACCGCCCATCCTCTCCGACAGGACATCGCTTCTGAAGATCGCGACAGCCGCGCGCCATTTCATCGAACCGATCTGGATCGAATGGCATCGTCACGCCGGCGCGGACCGCCCCACGATCGCCTCGCAAGGCACCTGCGGCCGCACGAGCCTGTTCCTGCAGCGCGTCTTGAGCACCCAAGGCTTCAGCGCCGACTGGGTCTGCGGAACGCCGCGCAGCGGGCCGTTGGAGCCTGAAATCGGACCGTTCGGCTTCAACTGCGGGAAGAGCTGGCAAAGCCATGCCTGGGTCGAATGCGGCGATTTCATCGTCGACATCACAGCCGATCAATTCGGCGCGCCTCCGGTCCTCGTTGTCGATCGCACGGACAACCGCTACAACAAAGGCAACCGGGATGGGGCGCTGCCAGAGTTCGTGCTGGCCCGCCGGCGCGCCGTGGACGACATCTGGCCGCAATGGCAAAGGATAAGTGCCGGTGGCCCCAAGGGTTCGCTTACGCCTTGAAAGCCGGGCGCCGGAAGACAAATAGAGACTATGTTCCCAGTTGCGCTCCTGTCCCTTGCACTGATACTCGCCGGCGTCGCCTACAGCCTCTGGCACGCGCGTAGCTTCGCCCGGCGCTTTCCCAATGTCGGCGAACTGATCGACATCGGCGGCTACCGCATGAACAGCGTACACCTGCCCGCCGGCGGACAAGCCGACCTCTTGCCCGTCGTCTTCATCCATGGCGCCAGCGGCAACCTGCTCGACCAGCTGCATGCCTTCGCACCGGCCCTTGACGGCCGCGCCGAGATGCTGTTCGTCGATCGCCCGGGCCACGGCTACTCGGAGCGCGGCGGGCCGGAAAACGACTTGCCGGACGGTCAGGCGGATGCGACCGCAAAGCTGATGGACAAGCGCGGCATTCGTCGCGCCGTGATCGTCGGCCACTCCTTCGGCGGCGCGATTGCAGCGAGCTTCGCCCTTAACCACCCGGACAAGACCGCCGGCCTCGTCCTGCTGGCGCCGGCGACCCATCCCTGGCCCGGCGGCATCGACTGGTATTACCGCCTGACGGCCCTGCCCTTCGTCGGCTGGCTCTTCGCCCACACGCTGGTGACGCCGCTCGGGCAGCGGCGCATCGAGGGCGGCACACACTCGATCTTTTCGCCCAATCCACGGCCGGCCGACTACATCGACAAGACTGGCCCGCATCTCGTGCTGCGTCCCTCGACCTTCCTCAGCAATGCCCGCGACATCGCCAACCTGCACGCCTATCTGACCGCGACCGCGCCGCGCTACCGGGAGATCGCCGCACCGACGGTGATCATCACCGGCGACAGCGATGGCATCGTGCTGGCCGATATCCACTCACGCGGGCTGGCGCGCGATATCCCCGGCGCCGAGTTGCTCTGGATCGGCAATCTCGGCCATAAGCCCGACTATGTGGTCACCGATGTCATCGTCGCCGCGGTGGAGAAGCTGGCCGGCAAGCCCGGGGATCTGGATGCGGCAGTAAAGCGCGCCGAAGAAAGGCTTGCCGCCGCCAAGACACCCTGATCGTGCCAGGCCATCCGTTGGGCCGCACCTCATCTGGCAGCCTTTCTCGGCGCGCCCGTTATCCCGCTAGCTGCCATCATCAACAAAACACGAAACCCCAGGAGCGGATCAGCGCTCCTGGGGTTTCGTTGCAGTCCGAGAAAGAGAGCGGGCGTCAGACGCCGCTCATGCCGTCCGAGCCGATATAGGCGATACGCAGCATGTTGGTCGCGCCCGGGGTACCGAGCGGCACGCCGGCCGAAATGATGATGCGTTCGCCCGGCTTGCCGAAGCCTTCCGAGGCAACGATGCGGCATGCGCGGTTGACCATGTCGTCGAGGTCTGTCGCATCCTCGGTGACCACGCAATGCAGGCCCCAGACGACCGAGAGGCGGCGCGCCGTCTGCACGATCGGCGACAGCGCGATGATCGGCACCTGCGGCCGCTCGCGGGCGGCGCGCAGACCCGTCGTACCCGACGAGGTGTAGCAGACGATGGCAGAGAGCCGCAGCGTCTCGGCGATCTGGTGGGCCGCAAGCGAAATCGCGTCGGCACCGGTGGCTTCCGGCGGCGTGCGCTGCGCGTAGATGATGCTGGAATAATGCGGGTCGCGCTCGACGTTGCTGGCGATCGACGCCATGGTCGAAACGGCTTCCACCGGATATTCGCCCGAGGCCGATTCTGCCGAAAGCATGACGGCGTCCGCACCTTCGAAGACGGCCGTCGCGACGTCGGAGACTTCGGCACGCGTCGGGACCGGAGCCGAAATCATCGATTCCAGCATCTGCGTGGCGACCACTACCGGCTTGCCGGCGCGGCGACATGCGCGCGTCAGCTGCTTCTGCAGGCCCGGCACCGATTCCAGCGGCATCTCGACGCCGAGGTCACCGCGGGCAACCATCAGTGCGTCGGAGAGCTCGATGATCTCGTCGATGCGGTCGAGCGCCTGCGGCTTTTCGATCTTCGACATCAGGCCGACGCGGCCGCGGGCGATCTTGCGAACCTCTGCCAGGTCTTCCGGACGCTGCACGAAGGAGAGCGCCACCCAGTCGAATTCGCCGGTCGCCAGAACGGCGTCGAGGTCGGCACGATCCTTGTCGGTCAGTACGCCGACGGCAAGCAGCGTATCGGGCAGGCTGACGCCCTTGCGGTCGGAGATCTTCGTGCCGGCGACGACCGTCGTGACGATGCTCTTGCCATCGGTCTTTTCAGCCTTCAGGTGCAGCTTGCCGTCGTCGATCAGCAGCCGATGGCCGGGCTTGACCGCTTCGAGGATCTCCGGATGGGGCAGATAGACGCGGGTGTTGTCGCCAGGCTCGTCCTTGTTGTCGAGCGTGAAGGTCTGGCCGACCTTCAGGTCCACCTTGCCTTCCGCGAACTTGCCGACGCGCAGCTTCGGTCCCTGCAGGTCGCCGAGGATGCCGATCGGCCGGCCACAGCGCGCCTCGACTGCGCGGATGCGCTGCACCAGCGTGCGCATCACGTCGTGGCTCGCATGGCTCATGTTGATGCGGAACAGATCGGCCCCGGCCTCGTGCAGCTTCTGGATCATCTGCTCGTCCGAAGACGCCGGTCCGAGCGTTGCGAGGATTTTGACTTTTCTGTTCCGCTTCATCAATTCTGGCTTTCCTGCGTGCCGGACGGATCCGAAAGCTGAACCATCCAGCTTCCCTGCCGTCCCGTGTCGTACTCTTTGAATCCCATGCGCTGGAAGCCGCGGGCGAAGCAGTCCTGCACGCCCGTGATTTTGAATTCGTTCTCGGCAACGCACATGTTGACGTCACCGGTCCAGCGGCCGCCACGGGCCGCATCTTCCGCGTAAAGATAATAATATCGTGACTGTAGCTCGCCCTCGATCAGGGTCGCGCAGGTGTTGGCAGGCACCTGCCACCAGCCTTCCGTCATCCAGCCGTCCTTGGCTCGGTAGCCGATGGCTACGCCGACCAGTGTCTGGGTGCCGTTGCACACGCGGAAGTCGGCGCGTGCGTCGCTGGCGAAAAGAAATGAGCTTGATGTTGCCAGGAGAAACAGGAGGATGCCTCCCAGTGTCGTCAGCCCCGGCTTCGCTTTGGAAAAAGGATATCTGGACACGGTTTCCGATGGAACTCCGTTTTGATTTGCGTGGCACTTTCTTGCGACGGGCAGCCCCGAAAGTCAACGTAACTCTAATCGATTACAATCGGTAAATTGCTTTCGGATTTCGATAAACAGTTGCGTTTTTCTTGCGATTGACGCCCTCGCGTGCGATCAGCGAGACGGGGCGCTGAAACGGACTGGAACGGCATGCAACACTATTCTCCCTATGAGATTATCGAAGCCAAGCCCACAACCGGGCTCGTGCTCCTTGCCGATCACGCGATGAACCGGCTGCCTGCCGAGTATGGCAGTCTCGGCCTTCCCGCCGCGGCCTTCGAGCGGCACATCGCCTATGATATCGGTGTCGAAGCGCTCGTGCGGCGCCTGTCTGCGATGCTCGATGCGCCGGCCGTTCTCGGCTGCTTCTCGCGCTTGCTGATCGATCCCAATCGCGGCGAGGACGACCCGACGCTGATCATGCGGATTTCCGACGGAGCGATCATTCCGGGAAACCATCCCATCACCGAGAAGGAGTGGGAGAACCGGCTGAACCGGTTCCATCGTCCCTATCACCGCGCCGTCTCCGAGACCATCGGCCGAAGCGCCGAGGCGCATGGCGCAGCACCGCTGGTCATCTCCATCCATTCCTACACGCCGGCCTGGAAGGGCGTCGCCCGTCCCTGGCACGCCGCCGTCCTCTGGGACAGCGACGGCCGCGCCGTTCGGCCACTGATCGACAGGCTCGAGGCACCGGGCGATATCGTCGTCGGCAACAATGAACCCTATGACGGCGCGTTGCGCGGCGATACCATGTTCCGGCACTGCATGGTGCCGGGCATTGCGCATGCCCTGATCGAGGTGCGGCAGGATCTGATCGCCGACTCTGAAGGCGTTGCCGCCTGGGCCGAGCGGCTGGCGCCGATCCTGGCAAGCCTCAACGCCATGCCCGAACTGCATCGGTACGAGCGGCACATCTCGCGCACCGGCGCCTATGATGAAGAGGACGAGCGACCATGACCGAACTGACCCCGGAGCAACAGATCGCCTTCGAGGCCGCCGCCTTTCGCCGGCTGGTCAACCATCTGCGCGAGCACAGCGATGTCCAGAACATCGACCTGATG
This sequence comes from Ensifer sp. YR511, assembly GCF_900103045.1. Taxonomy (NCBI): domain Bacteria; kingdom Pseudomonadati; phylum Pseudomonadota; class Alphaproteobacteria; order Hyphomicrobiales; family Rhizobiaceae; genus Ensifer; species Ensifer sp. YR511. Next base: position 15,209 of record NZ_FNGR01000021.1, on the reverse strand, counting down.
AACCTCGCCGGCTTCTGCCGCAACTGCCTGTCCAACTGGTATCGCGAAGCCGCCGAACAGGCTGGCGTTCCGCTTGCCAAGGAGGAATCGCGCGAGATCATCTACGGCATGCCCTACGAGGAATGGCGCGAGCGCAACCAGAGGGAAGCATCCGCAGAACAAAAGGCGGCGTTCGAGTTCAACCGGCCCAAAGCTGAGTGAGGAAAGGCGTATGCGGGTTTCCGCGGCATTCCGCTCTAACTCGTAAGCCGCTTCAAAATGATGGCTGGATCGAGCCGACGCAAACCGTCGTGATCAAAGGAATAGGGCCGTTTCGCCCGCCTCTGCCACGGAAATGACCGCGTTGTTGCGCAATCACCCTTGACCTTGGCGGCCGTTCGCGGCACGTCACGGCACCCAAGAAATTCCATTCCCCCTATCAAGGAGAAGACCATGTCGGATGCTCACGGCGTCGCACGCGATCAGCTTCGTGCTTTCATCGAACGGATCGAACGCCTGGAAGAAGAAAAGAAGACCATCGCCGACGACATCAAGGACGTCTATGGCGAAGCCAAGTCCACAGGTTTCGACGCCAAGATCCTGCGCAAGGTCATTTCGATCCGCAAGCAGGACCACGACGAGCGCATGGAACAGGAAGCGATCCTCGACACCTACCTCCAGGCGCTCGGCATGGTGCCGGCAGCCGACGAGGAATAAGCAAGCCTTTTGAAGGCCGCCGACAGGCGGCCTTCGCCTTCCGCGCGTGAACCCGGCAGCAGAGGCTCTCAATGCAGCCGGGAGCCGACATAAGGCGAAGGCAGAATACAGACACGAAAAAGCCCGCCAGATCGGCGGGCTTTTTCGTGTCTAGGGTTTGGTGGAAGCTCAGTTGGTGCTGAACTTCTTCACTTCCATGAAGTTGACGGCATTGCCGCTGAACCGGGCCGTGTCGACGTTTGGTCCAGCGCTGCTGGAGAAGCCGGCGGCATAGACCGTCGTCGGAGCAGTACGCAGAGACTTGCTGACGAAGCGCGGCGCCTTCACCGGCTTGGACAGCGTTGCGACGCGGCCGGTCGAAAGCGCCCATTCGGAAATAATCTTCTGGGTCAGCTTCGGCTCGGCGCGCACCGACGAGCGGGTCGCGGCATCGGCGTCGTTCTTCTTCGGTCGGCCGCCCTTGGCCGGAGCTTCCGCCTGCGTGTCGAAGGCGCTGTCGAAGATCGCGGCGCGCGCATTCGTACCCGACTGCGGCGCATAGGCTGCCATCTCGATCGGCTGCGGCTGGGCAACCGGCTGACGTTCAGCTGGCGTCGGCTGGGCAAGCGCGACACGGGTCTTGGCTTCGGCCGCCACGTCGCGCGGCGGTTCGGCGGATGCCACGACCGGGCGCTCCGCGAAGGAGGGGATCACGACCTGTGCATCGGCAACGGCGGCAAGCGCCGCGTCACCCGCGGGCCGCACGGCCGGAACCGGCACGAAACCGAGCGCCTGCATGTCCGGTTCGGCATCGGCGGATGCGACGAGCGTGTTCATGTCGCGGCGGTCAAGCATTTGCGGTACAGGAACCTTCATCGAGCCGAGGTCGGCAAACTCGCTCGGCATTTCCGAGGTTGGCGGCAGGGCGGCAGCAAGGGCTTCCTGCGCGGGGCTCTTCTCCGGCGCCACCAGGGCTACGGCTACGCCACCATCGGCAGGCGCTTGCTTGAAGGCAGGCCGCACCGCCGGGACCGGCGCATTGATGTTCTGTTCGGCAGCAACCGTCGGCTCGGCGGCGACAGAACCGGCGACGCCGGGCAGCGCTTCCTGAGCGGCGGGCGCGGCAGCCGTCTGCACCTTGGCAGCAGGAGCTGCGCCACCTTCATCGTCGGCACCGGGGCCGGCTGCGATTGCCGAGGGTTCTTCATCCTCGTCACCGCCGCCGCCAAAGAGCATGGCGAACAGGTTGCCGCGGCGCTTGCCGCTCGCCGTATCGCCCGGGCCCGTATCGCCGCCACCGGCGACCTGGATCGCCGACGCGCCGACGCGACGCTTGTAGTCGGCAACCGCCTGGTCATAACCCGGAAGCGGCTTGCCGTCGGACGGCAGATGCATGGTCTTGCCGTCGGGGAAGAGGCGCGCCAATTCGGCACGGCTCATGCGCGGCCAGGCGCGAACGCCACCGACATCCATATGGACGAAAGGCGAGCCGGAAGTCGGGTAGTAACCGACGCCGCCCACCTGGAATTTCACGCCGATTTCACGCAGCGTCTTCAGCTTCACATCAGGCAGATAGAAGTCCATCGCCTTGCCGAGCATGTGCTGGCTCTTCTTGGCGACGCCCTTCGAACGCGAACGCAGCATGCCGTTGGTCGCCGGCGAACGATAGGCCGAAACGACGTGGATGTAATCGCGCGATCCGCTCTTCTGATAGACTTCCCAGACGAGATCGAGCAGGCGCGGGTCCATCTTCGTCGGCTCGTTGCGACGCCAGTCGCGCAGGAAACGGTTGATTTCCTGCAGACCCTTGGCGTCGTAGCGGCCATTGCGCTTGAAGGTGATCTGCGCCTTTTCCTGAGTATGAATGAAATAGAGCTTCAGTGTCCGGGTCTGGCCTGCGGCCTCCACGGGAGGAGCAAAACCAGGCGTAACGAGGGCAGCCGCAAGAGCAACGGATGTCAGAACCTGCGGCACCCGGCGGGTGACCGCCGCGCAGACTCTCGCTAAGGAGCCGAGCGGCTTCTTAAAACCGAACAAATTTGGCATTCAATCCCCGTCCGACGGACAACCGTGCTTCGCTGTCTCAGATGACTGTCAAATAAGGTGACAGCATGGCAAATTTGCCACAGTCGTCACCGCCCCTTATAATATAGTGAATACTTCACTAACAAGGTCTAAACGGCGGTGACTGAATAGCACGGCTAATGAATCGTGAATGCGTCGATTTTATGCCGCCTCTCTCAAAGGGTTATCGGGATCGATGCCATAATCCTTCAGCTTGCGGTAGAGGGTAGACCGGCCGATACCGAGCTTTCGGGCCACCTGGCTCATCTGGCCGCGGTAGAATTTCAGCGCAAAACGAATCAATTCCTCCTCGACTTCGGCAAGCTTGCGCACGTCTCCGCCCTCGTCGACGCTGGCGATCGCATTCTCCATGCGCGGGTCGCTGGAGGCTTCCGCCTCCATGGACTTCGCCGCACTCGCGAAGTCGGGATAGACGCTTGATGCCGTCTCGCCGCCAGCCGGCGCCCGCTCCGGTCCGCCCTCGCCCCAGGAGAAGCCCGAACGATCGGAAACCACGTAGCCGGGTATCTGAGTGGCGATCTGCGGGAAATCCTTCACCGTCAGTTCGTTGCCCTCGGCCAGCACGACGGCGCGGAAGATCGCGTTCTCGAGCTGGCGAATGTTGCCCGGCCAATCATAGGCGGTCAGAAGCGCGAGCGCACCGCTCGATACCGTCAGCGGCTGGTTCAGCCGCTGCTCGGCGGCGAAGCGCTCGACGAAGGAGCGCACCAGCACCGGGATATCTTCCTTGCGTCGGCGAAGCGCCGGAATGGTGATCGGGAAAACATTGAGGCGGTAGTAGAGATCCTCGCGGAACCGCCCTTCGCGCACTTCGTTGATCAGGTCCTTGTTGGTGGCCGAGATCAGCCGCACGTTCACCTTCTGCGGATGGCGCGCGCCGATCGTCTCGACCTCACCCTGCTGAACCGCGCGCAGCAGCTTCACCTGAACCTCGAGCGGCAAGTCGCCAATCTCGTCGAGGAACAGCGTTCCTCCGTCCGCATCGACGAACTTGCCGGTGTGCTTTTCGGTCGCGCCGGTAAAGGCACCCTTTTCGTGACCGAAGAGAATGCTCTCGACCAGATTGTGCGGGATGGCGCCACAGTTAACGGTGATGAAGGGCTTGCCGACCCTGTCGCTTGCCGACTGGATGGCGCGCGCCACCATTTCCTTGCCGACGCCAGATTCGCCCTCGAGCACGATCGGGATGTTGGACTGCGCGGCGCGGCGCGCAAGGTCGATCACCCGGATCATCGCGGGGCTTGCCGAGACGATATCGTCGAAGCCGACGGCGCCACCGCGCGGACGGCGCGAGGTTTTGACCTTGCCGTCACGGCTTGCCATTTTCAGCGCATTGCTGATGGCCACGGACAGCCGTTCCGGAGAGACCGGCTTGACCAGGAAGTCGAAGGCGCCGGCCTGCATCGCGTGCACCACGGTCTCGATGCCGCCCTGTCCGGTCTGGACGATGACCGGCGTGTCGACGCCGCGCTCGGCCAGCGCTTCGAGGAAGCCGTGGCCGTTCATTTCCGGCATCAGGAGATCGAGAAGGATGACATTGATCATGCCGCCCTTGCGCTCCAGCAGTTCCAGACCGCTGCGGCCGTTATCGGCGAGATGCGCCACATGACCGAGACGCTCGATCATGTTCGTCAGCAACCGGCGCTGCACCGGATCGTCATCAATGACCAGAATGTGTGATGTCACGGAAGCCTCCTGCTCTGGACACGCGGTACTCTTTGGCCAACCTCATGTGCCAAATCACGTCAGGCATCTGTGCCATAAAGGGCTGAACATCATGTTTTGAGAAATGCTTGCATTTTATCCATTGCCGGCGATAGCAATGGGGCCCATATCGCTGCCTCTTCCTGTCACGAACGAGAGAAATCCGACGATGACCTTCCGCCCCTTCGCCCCCGAGCAATTTGTTGTCCGCGCCGCCGCCGGCCAGACCCATGGCGCCGCTGCCGACCTCGGTGACCTGCCCTCCTGGCGGCTGGAGGATCTTTATGCCTCCGCTTCCTCGGATGCGTTTCGCAACGATATGAAGAAGGCCGATGCCGACGCGATCGCCTTCGAGACCAAGTGGAAGGGCAAGCTGGCCGAAGCGGCGACGCAGAGCGGCGAAGCCGGCATCGGCGCTGCCGTGCGGGAATTCGAAGCGCTCGAAGACATCATGGGCCGCATCGCGTCGTTTGCCGGCCTCACCTATTTTTCGGACACGTCCAAGCCGGAGAATGGCAAGCTTTACGGCGATGTGCAGTCGAAGCTCACCGACATGTCGGCGCATCTCCTGTTCTTCTCCCTGGAGCTGAACCGCATCGACGACGCGATCCTCGACAAGGCACTCGAAACAGACGCGCTCGCCGCCCATTACAAGCCCTGGCTGACCGACCTGCGCATGGACAAGCCCTATCAGCTCGACGACAAGCTGGAGCAGCTTTTCCTGGAAAAATCGATGACCGGTGCCGCCGCCTTCAACCGGCTGTTCGACGAGACTATGGCAAGCCTCACCTTCACTGTCGACGGTGAAGCGCTGCCGCTCGAGGTCACCCTGAACCTGCTGCAGGACCCGTCGAGCGACGTTCGCAAGAAGGCGGCGATGGCGCTGGCGGAAACCTTCAAGGCCAATATCCGCACCTTCACGCTGATCACCAACACGCTCGCCAAGGACAAGGAAATCTCCGACCGCTGGCGCGGCTTCAAGGATATTGCCGACAGCCGGCATCTGGCCAACCGCGTCGAGCGCGAGGTCGTCGATGCACTCGCCGAAGCGGTCAAGTCCGCCTATCCGCGCCTGTCGCACCGCTACTATTCGCTGAAGGCAAAGTGGCTCGGCATGGAGCAGATGGATTTCTGGGACCGCAACGCGCCGCTGCCGGAAACGCCGAACGCGCTGATCTCCTGGGACGAGGCCAAGGACACGGTGCTCTCCGCCTATAATGCCTTCGCGCCGGAAATGGCTGATATCGCCCGCCGTTTCTTCGACGAGCGCTGGATCGACGCGCCGGTGCGGCCCGGCAAGGCGCCGGGCGCCTTCGCCCACCCGACGGTGCCGTCGGCTCACCCCTATGTGCTCGTCAACTACATGGGCAAGCCGCGCGACGTGATGACGCTCGCCCACGAGCTCGGCCACGGCGTGCACCAGGTGCTTGCCGGCGGACAGGGCGCGTTGATGGCCTCGACGCCGCTGACGCTCGCCGAAACCGCGTCTGTCTTCGGCGAGATGCTGACCTTCCGCGCACTGCTCGACCAGACGAAGGACAAGCGCGAGCGCAAGGCCATGCTCTCCCAGAAGGTCGAGGACATGATCAACACGGTCGTGCGCCAGATCGCCTTCTACGAGTTCGAGCGCAAGGTGCACACCGCGCGGAAGGAAGGCGAGCTGACGGCCGACGATATCGGTAAGCTGTGGCTGTCGGTGCAGAACGAGAGCCTTGGCCCGGCCATCCGGATTTCCGAAGGCTACGAGACCTACTGGGCCTATATCCCGCACTTCATCCATTCGCCCTTCTACGTCTATGCCTATACCTTCGGCGACTGCCTGGTGAACTCGCTTTACGCGGTCTACCAGAACGCCGAACAGGGCTTCCAGGACAAGTACTTCGAGCTTCTGAAGGCCGGCGGCACCAAGCACCATTCCGAACTGCTCGCCCCCTTCGGCCTCGATGCCACCGATCCGTCGTTCTGGGCACAGGGACTGTCGATGATCGAAGGGCTCATCGACGAACTCGAAGCGCTTGATAAGGCCTGATCCGGACAAGGGTCCGGATCGCTGCGCGATCGACAAGACGACTTTATGAACGACACTGCACCCTATGTGCTGTTCCGGGACGACAGCGAAAGCCGCACCACGGTTTTCGCAGCGCCTTCGCGCGTCATAACGGCCCGCACGAAGGCCGAATTTGTCCGCGGCCTTGCCGAGCTTGAACGCGCGCACAAATCAGGCAAATGGATTGCCGGCTTCATGTCCTATGAGGCCGGCCATCTCTTCGAGGAGAAGCTCGAAGGCTTTGCCGAGGAAAATCGCAAGACGCCGCTGATGTCATTCGGCATCTTCGATGCGCCGAGCGAGGATCATCCCCTCGCCGAGCCGCAGCGGCGAACCGAGAACGAACCCTTCTTGAGCGAACCGCGCGCCGGCTGGGATTTCGATACCTACCGCGAACGTTTCGACCGCCTGCACCTGCATTTGCGAAAGGGCGATTGTTACCAGGCAAACCTGACGATGCCGATCCGCGCCCGCTGGTCCGGCGACCCGCGCGCAGCCTTCTGGTCGCTGATCGACCGGCAGCCGGTCAAGTACGGCGCGCTCGTCGCGCTCGACGGGCCAGTGCTCCTGTCGCGCTCGCCGGAGCTTTTCTTCCGTGTCGATGCGGACGGCTGGATCGAGACCCACCCGATGAAGGGCACGGCCAAGCGCGGCGCGTCGGCCGCGGAAGACGCCGAGATCATCGCCGCCATGCGCACCGACGAAAAGACCCAGGCCGAAAACCGGATGATCGTCGATCTCCTGCGCAATGACATCTCGCGCATCACCGAGGTCGGCACGCTTAATGTCCCCAAGCTCTTCGACATCGAGACCTACCCGACCGTGCACCAGATGGTGAGCCACGTCCGAGCAAAGCTCCTGCCCGAGATCAGCCTCAAGGATATTTTCACGGCGCTCTTCCCCTGCGGCTCGATCACCGGGGCGCCGAAGATGCGCGCCATGGAAATCCTGCACGACCTGGAAGACGGTCCCCGCGACGCCTATTGCGGCGCCATCGGTTTCATCGCCCCGAACGGCGTGATGCGGTTCAGCGTCGCGATCCGGACGATATCGCTCTTCGAAAATGGCGATGCCGTCTTTAATGTCGGCGGCGGCATCGTCTTCGACAGCACCGCCCAGTCCGAATACGAAGAGTGCCTCCTGAAGGCCCGCTTTGCCGTTGGCGACGACAGGATCGCGCTCGGCGAAGGCGATGTCGCGCCCGCCGATGACGCGGTCGTCCGATGACGGATTTCTCGTTGATCGAAACCCTGCGCTACGAGCCCGAAGCCGGTTTCATCCGCCTGCGTCTGCACCTCGCCCGGCTGGTCCGATCCGCCCGCCGTCTCGGCATTTCGGGCGCCGATGGCGCGCAGGCCGCGCTGCTTGCAGCGGTCAAGGCCGGAGATGGCGGCGCCGCGCTTCGCGTTCGCCTCGAGCTCTTCCCGGACGGCCATATCGAGGTGAAGACCGCCCCCTTCGCGCCGCTCCCCCAAGATACGGTCTGGCGGGTACGGGTTGCCAGCACCCGGCTCAAGTCGGGCGATCCGCTGCTGCGCTACAAGACCAGTCGCCGCGCCGCCTATGAGGCAGCCCGCGGCGAGTTCGGCCCGAGCGAGGCCGACGAAGTTCTGCTTCTGAACGAGAAGGATGAGGTCTGCGAAGGCACGATCACCTCCGTCTTCCTCGACGACGGCAGCGGCATCCTCAAGACGCCGCCGATCGCCTGCGGCCTGCTTGCCGGCGTGCTGCGTACCGAGCTCATCTGCCAGCGCCGCGCGCGAGTTGCGCGACTTTCGCTTAACGACCTCGCCCGCGGCGACCTTTATCTCGGCAACTCGCTACGGGGCCTGATCCGGGTGAACCTCCTGGTCTGAGCCGGGAAGCGTGTGGCGCCTGACCTGGTCCCGTCCATCGCGCTTGGCGAGATAGAGCGCCTGATCGGCGCGTGCATAGAGGTCGCTGACCGTGTCCCCGTCGCGATACTCCGCAACCCCGACCGAACAGGTGTAGAAGAACTCCGGGATGTTCTCGAGCGGGCGGGAATTGCGCACCCGTTCGAGCAGACGATCGAGAATGCGGTGGCCCTCGCTGATGGTGGTATCAGGCAGGATGAGCATGAATTCCTCGCCGCCAATCCGGCCGAAGCAGTCCGAACGGCGCACGAACTCCTGCATCTGGCGCGCAAAGTCGAGTAAAACCTCGTCGCCGCGCTGGTGCCCGTGGCGGTCATTGATCGCCTTGAAGTAATCGATATCGATGATCGCGACACAGCCCCACATATGCGGGTTCTCGGCGCAGTTGGCGATGAACTCGGTGAGACGCCCCATCGTGTAGCGGCGGTTGGGCACGCTCGTCAGCTCGTCGACCTGGGCGGCCCGAAGCGCAAAGTCGCGGTCCTGGCGCAGTTCCCGTTCTTCGGCATGGATCGTCGTGACGTCGACGGCGATGCACAGCATGCAGCCATCCGCATCCACCGTCTCCGTCATCCACAGCCAGCGACCGTCGTGCAGGTCTGTTTCCATGGCGCGGAACGGCACCTTGCCGCGCCGGTGCAATGTCGAGGCGATCCAGGCATCGATATCTTCCGACTTCAGGATGGTGCCCTGTCCGGCGGCATGGTTCCGACGCATGATCTCTTCCCAGGTCGGGCTCTCGTCCGGACCGACATGGTAGGCCGCGCGAAACGCCGGATTGGCGAAGCGCAGTCGATCGTGCTGATCATAAAGTGCGATCAGCACGGGTGTTTTACTCTGTAGGGCCGCAAGAGCCTTGAGATGACTACCGGTCACGGTCTGTCACGCCTCCGGGAACTAATCAATTATGGCGCGAAGCGGATGCTTCTACCGTAGCTATAGCACGAACCGCTTGTGACAAGCGTTTCACCGTGCGAAACGATAGGGAATATGGTTAAATCGCAACCTCGACCGGTCGCTCCGCATGAAGCATACGCCTTACGACGGTTCTTCAAAACCCTTCACCATCGGCCTTGCCCAGCTCGACCCCGATCGCTGGATTGAGCCGGACGACCAGCTGCAGCACTATCTCTCCGAAAAGAAGCTGCTGCTTGCGCAAGCGCGCGGTACCGTGTTTGCCGCAGCCGACGGTACGCAGGACGCCCAGCGCGAACTGCTGGGCATTCTGGTCGACTACCTGCCGGCCGCCTACCCAGAGATCTACCGCCGCGACGGCGACAGCATGATCGTCGGCGGCGAGCCCGTGCCACTCGACGGCGATGATCCACTGGCCGTTTCGGGATCGCTTGTCCAGGACGATCTCGCCATCATGCAAAAGACCGGAGACGGCTGGCGTCTGAACGCTGCCTATGTCGCCTTTCCCTCGTCCTGGTCGCTCGCCGAAAAATACGGCCGCACCATGAACGAGATCCATGGCCCCGTCCCGGGTTTCGAGCATGGCACCCGCAATGCCGAACTGATTGCCCGCATGTTCGACAACCTGCCGCCGGGTCGCTTCGTCGAGCGCTTCAACTGGGCGGTCAATGTCGACGGCGCGCTGCACCTGCCGAAATCGAAATCCGAAGGCATCGCCGCCGGTGCGATCGAGATGACCGAGGAGCGGACCTTCATCCGCATCGAACGGCAGACGCTGCGCAAGCTGCCTGAGACCGGTGCGCTCGTCTTCACTATCCGCATCTATTCGGACCCGCTGACGATGCTGCGCAAGCGGCCGGATGCCGCAGCCCTGGCCGCGTCCTTCGTCGAGCAGCTGCGCGCCCTGACCTTGCCGCAGGCCGCCTACAAGGGGCTTGTCAGCAAGCGGGACGGGCTGATTGAAGCACTTCTCACGATCGCCGGTTAAGCACAGACGCAAATAGCGGTTGACCCGCCGGCTCTTTATTGTGACAGCAATCTATGCTCTACAGCGCCGCGTGCCCCACGGGCATCGCGGCCGTCGGCACATTCATACGAGCCAGAACAGCGGCCACAGCCGCTTCCTCATGCTTAGTCACCCACCGCCACAGGGAAAGTTTTCTCAGGAGTAAGACAAAAATGGCAGATACCACCTATCCGGTTTATGGCGAGATCACCGGTCCGATCGTGATGATCGGTTTCGGTTCGATCGGTCGCGGCACCTTGCCGCTGATCGAGCGCCACTTCAAATACGACAAGAACCGGTTGATCGTGGTCGAGCCCCGTGAGGATGCTGCCGACAACGAGATCTTCGAACGCCATGGCGTTCGTCACGTTCGCGCGCATGTGACCAAGGACAACTACAAGGAACTGCTGAAGCCGCTTCTGACCGAAGGCGAAGGCCAGGGCTTCTGCGTCAACCTGTCGGTCGACACCGGCTCGCTCGACCTGATGAAGATGTGCCGCAAGCTCGACGTGCTCTACGTCGACACGGTCGTCGAGCCGTGGCTCGGCTTCTACTTCGACGCCGAAATGGACAATTCCGAGCGCACCAACTATGCGCTGCGCGAAACCGTGCGCAAGGAAAAGGAAAAGAACCCGGGCGGCACAACCGCGGTTTCCACCTGCGGCGCCAACCCCGGCATGGTCTCCTGGTTCGTCAAGCAGGGCCTCCTCAACCTCGCCAACGACCTTGGCGTGAAGTTCGAAGAGCCGCATCAGGACGACCGCGAAGGCTGGGCCAAGCTGATGAAGAAGGTCGGCGTCAAGGGCGTGCACATCGCCGAGCGCGACACCCAGCGCACCAAGAACCCGAAGCCGTTCAACACCTTCTGGAACACCTGGTCGGTCGAAGGCTTCATCTCGGAAGGCCTGCAGCCGGCCGAACTCGGCTGGGGCACACATGAAAACTGGATGCCGAAGAACGCCAAGAAGCACAAGAAGGGTTGCAAGGCAGCGATCTATCTGGAGCAGCCGGGCGCCAACACCCGCGTGCGCAGCTGGTGCCCGACCCCCGGCCCGCAGTATGGCTACCTCGTGACCCACAACGAGGCGATCTCGATCGCCGACTTCTTCACGGTTCGCGATAAGGAAGGCGAAGTCACCTATCGCCCGACCTGCCACTACGCCTACCATCCGGCCAACGACGCCGTTCTGTCGCTGCACGAAATGTTCGGCAACGGCGGCAACGCCCAGCCGGTGCACCACGTCCTTGACGAAAAGGAACTGGTCGACGGCGTCGACGAACTCGGCGTGCTGCTCTACGGCCACGACAAGAACGCCTACTGGTTCGGCTCGCGCCTGTCGCTCGAAGAAACCCGCCGCATCGCGCCTTACCAGAACGCGACCGGTCTGCAGGTCACTTCGGCCGTTCTCGCCGGCATGGTCTGGGCTCTCGAGAACCCGAAGGCCGGCATCGTCGAAGCCGACGAGATGGACTACAAGCGTTGCCTCGAAGTCCAACTGCCCTACCTCGGCCCGGTCGAAGGTCACTACACCGACTGGACCCCGCTCGACGGTCGCCCGGGCCTGTTCCCGGAAGACATCGACACCAAGGATCCGTGGCAGTTCAAGAACATCCTCGTTCGCTAAGCTGCTGAGACGTAAGCGCATCCGGCCCGGGACACGAACGTGCCCCGGGCCTTTTCATCTCTGGCGGAAAAGCCCGAGGCCGCGGCCTGCCGCTCTTGCTTTCAACTCATGATCGCGGCATGGTCTGCCGGAATGAAACAATCCGCTCGACCCAAACGCGGGGGAAATCGCCTATGAAGCCATTCGCCGTTCTGACCCTAATCGCAACCGCGGCCGCGCTTGCCTCCTGCCAGTCGTCGCCACGGATCATCGATGAGGGTGGGCAGCCGGCACGCCAGGCTGCGGGCGTCGAGGGCTCCTGGGTAGACCCGAACGGTATCGTCTCGACATTTGCCGGCGGTACCTTCTCCACGCGCACGACCGACACCAACCAGTTGCTCGCCTCGGGCAACTACGTCAAGACGAGCCCGACGCTTGTCGAGATCAATATGACCTCGCTGGTGCGCAACACCCAGTCGAAGGTCGCTTGCGCTCTGGTCACGCAGAACCAGCTCAACTGCACCACCGACGCCGGGGCACAGTTCTCGCTCGCGCGTCGCGGCTAAAACAGAAAACACGAAATTGCAAAAGCCTCCGTCCGGAGGCTTTTTTCGTTTGCGGGCCACGACTTAACCTTAACGGTAAACCCGACAACCAGGGCATGGTTTTAACGCTTGAAGTCGCCTTCAAGTGATGAAAACATCCGGCCCGGCAAAGCCACCCCGACCGTGGGGACCGGATCCGTTTCGGCGGACCGGATGCGGTCGGGCGACAACCGGCAAAACAGGAGAACATCATGATCAGACACGTGCGGACCGGCCTGATGACCGCGTCCATTCTTGCCCTCTCCTCGGGCGCAGCCTTCGCCGATTATGAATTGAACATCCTGCATATCAACGACCTCCATTCCCGCATCGAATCGATCAACAAGTTCGATTCCACCTGCTCGGCGGAAGAGGAGGGCAAGAACGAGTGCTTCGGCGGCGTCGCGCGCCTCAAGGCCTTGATCGACCAGAAGCGCCAGGACCTCTCGGGCAAGAACGTGCTGCTGCTCAACGCCGGCGACAACTTCCAGGGTTCGCTGTTCTTCACCACCTACAAGGGCCTCGCGGAAGCCGAATTCCTCAACCTGATGAAGTTCGACGCGATGACCGTCGGCAACCATGAGTTCGACGAGAGCGAGGACGGCCTTGCCGGCTTCCTCGACAAGATCGCCTTCCCGGTCGTCACCGCCAACGTGCTGCCGAGCCAGAAGTCGAAGATCGGCGACCGCATCAAGCCGTCGATCGTGCTCGATGTCGGTGGCCAGAAGGTCGGCATCGTCGGCGCGGTTGCCAACGACACGCCTGAACTCTCTTCCCCCGGCCCGGACATCCTGATCGGCGACGACGTCGCCACCACCACGGCAGCCGTCGAGGAACTGAAGAAGCAGGGCGTCGACAAGATCATAGCGCTCACCCATGTCGGCTATCCGCGCGACCTCGCGGCCATCGCCAAGATCCCGGATGTCGACGTCGTCGTCGGCGGCCACTCGCACAGCCTGCTCTCCAACACCGATGCAAAAGCCGAGGGTCCTTACCCGACGATGGTCGACAACCCAGGCGGCTACAAGGTTCCGGTCGTCCAGGCCGGCTCCTACACCAAATATCTCGGCGATCTCGTCGTTACCTTCGACGACAAGGGCGTGGTCAAGGCCGCCAAGGGCGACCCGATCCTGGTCGACAGCTCGGTCAAGCCGGATGAGGCGGTGCTTGCCCGCGTCGCCGAACTCGGCAAGCCGATCGAAGAGCTGCGCTCGAAGATCATCGCCAAGACCGAGGCGCCGATCGACGGCTCGCGCGAGAATTGCCGCACCAAAGAGTGCGAAATGGGCAGCCTGCTCACCGACGCCATGCTCGACCGCGTCAAGGGCCAGGGTGTGACCATCGCCATCACCAACGGCGGCGGTCTGCGCGCCTCCATCGATGCCGGCGACGTTTCGATGGGCGAAGCCATTACGGTCCTGCCGTTCCAGAACACGGTTGCGACCTTCCAGATGAAGGGCGACGGCATTCGTGAAGCCCTGGAAAACGGTCTCAGCAAGCTTGAGGAAGGCGGCGGCCGTTTCCCGCAGGTGGCCGGCATGAAGTTCTCCTTCGACAAGTCGAAGCCGGTCGGCAGCCGCGTCGTCTCGGTCGAGGTGAAGGAAGGCGAGGCCTACGTCCCGCTCGATCCGGCCAAGACCTATTCGCTCGTCACCAACAACTACATGCGCAATGGCGGCGACGGCTACGACGTCTTCAAGGAGAAGGGTGAAAACGCCTACGACTACGGTCCGGGCCTCGAAACCGTGCTTGCCGACTACCTTGCCGCCCACCAGCCGTTCAAGCCCTATACCGACGGCCGCATCACCGAGGTCGCTTCGGCGGCCGGTGCGGCAACGGCCGAGCCGGCGGCGGACGCAAAGCCTGCTGCCGACGCCACGGCAGCCCAGCCGGCGGCGGACGCAAAGCCTGCTGCCGACGCCACGGCAGCCCAGCCGGCGGCAACGGCCAGCGGCACGGCGGCAGCGAGCGGCCCGCAGAAGCACGTGATCACCAAGGGCGACACGCTCTGGGATCTCGCCAAGGCCTTCTACGGCGAAGGCGCGCTCTGGAAGAAGATCTCCGACGCCAACGGCAAGCCGGCGCCGCGCCACCTGCATGTCGGCAAGGAACTGGAGATTCCGGCAAAGTAAGACAATTTGCCTCTACTTTCAGAGCCGGCGCGGCTTCCCCGCGCCGGCTTTTCTTTTTAGAAGGACTGGAAACCGAAGGAACGAAAGCGGCGTCCCGATACGGGGACCCGACGAGGATGAAGATGACCGATCAGCTTGCCGTGACCACCCCTGCCAGCCACCCGTCCGTCAAATCCGGAAAGGTCGGTATCCTGCTGGTCAATCTCGGCACGCCTGATGGCACCGACTACACCTCGATGCGCCGCTACCTGAAGGAGTTTCTGACCGACCGCCGGGTGATCGAGTGGTCGCGACTGTTCTGGTACCCGATCCTGTTCGGCATCGTGCTCAACACCCGCCCCGGCAAGGTCGGCAAGGCCTATGAGACGATCTGGAACAGGGACTTGAACGAAAGCTACCTCCGGACCTACACCCGCAACCAGTCCGAACTGATGGCGAAGTCCTTCGCCGACCAGCCTAACGTCATCGTCGACTGGGGCATGCGCTACGGCCAGCCGTCGATCGCCTCGCGCATGGACGCACTGCAGAAGGCCGGCTGTGAACGCATTCTCGTCTTCCCGCT